>CAZYRD010000036.1:0-15563 GCA_964649475.1 uncultured Faecalibacterium sp. | reverse complement strand
GCGCAAACTGCATGAGCATCGAGATGACGAAGGAGCACTTCCCCGCCTGCGGGTTTGATTTTTACACCATGCACCCCTACGCCCCTACGCCTCAGCGCATGCTGGAAAGTGCCGAGGCCCTTACCGAGATGCCGCTGCTGTTCAGCGAATGGGGCGGCTGGTACTGCCACGACAATCCCGCGCTGTTCCGGCAGTTCATCAGCACCATCATCGAACTGTGGCGCAACCCGGAGGACAAGCCCGTGGTGGCTGGCGCCGTGTACTGGGAGTGGAACGAAATTTACGAGTTTGACCGCGGCGCGCCCGCCTGCTTTGACGGCGTGCTGACGGAGGGCCTTGTCACCCCGTGGCGGGAGCCCACGCCGGATCTGGCGGTGTTCCGCGACGCCTTTGCCGCGCTGCACACCCCCGCACCCGCGCCGCAGCTTTGTCAGACCGTCACCGCCCCCGCCGCGCCCGAAGGGCAGTACCGCCCTCTGCCGCTGGAAAGCCTCTGTGACGACGCCCGCCGGCAGGCCGCATGGCAGAGCATGCTCAGGGAGAGCCGCAAGCCTATCCCCCGCTACTATTACGTCAACAAGGGCACCCGCAAAATGACCGCCGGCCCCTGCGCGGACGCCGCACTGACCGACCTGAACGGTCTGCCGGTCGCGCTGCTGGCCCGGCCGCTGGTGCTGGACGCGGAGCTTGCCGTCCCCGTGGAGCAGGCGGTGCAGGCGCTTTGGCTGCTTGGCTGCACCAGCATGCCGCAGGGCTGGCCCATTGCAGGCGCATGGGGCGAGCCGGTGCTGGAATGCACACTGGAATACGCCGTCGGCGCCGCCGAGACCGTAACGCTGTGCAACGGCAGCGATTTTACCACCGCCACGGCACTGTACGGGCCTTCCCGCATTGACCCGCGCGCCGCCAACAGTCCCCGCGCACTGTACCTTGCGCACGACAGCGACTGGGAGCGCTATGTGGTCAATCTGCGGCGGCTGCCCGCCGACCCCGCCCGCGTGCTGCGCCGCCTTGTGCTGCGCCCTGCCGCCGGCGGCTGGCTGCCGCTTTTGTATGGAGTTACAGCTGTGCTGTAACTCCTTTACTGCTGTGCTGTAACTTCTGTTACGTTGCAGACGCAACTCCTGCTGCGCTGCGCTTGACAAATCCCTTGCACAGGAATACACTGGATACTGCAGATCACATTCGATAAAGACAGCCGCCGCCCCCGGCGCAGACAGGAGCACAGACCATGAACACCAATCGGCACGTCACATCACAGGACATTGACGCCGCGCTTGCCCGCATTGCCGCAGGCGAGGCGGATTGTTACCTTCTGCGCCCGGGGCAGGAGCCCCTGCCCGGACACGGCCGCGGGGTGCGTCCACTGCTGCAGCTGCTGGAAAACCAGCCCGACGCGCTGTGCGGCGCCGTGCTGGCGGACAAGATCATCGGCAAGGCCGCCGCCATGTTCTCCGTGCTGGCGGCCGCCGCCGAGATCCACACCCTCACCGCCAGCGAAAGCGCCCTCGCCTTTCTGGCGCAGCGGGGCGTACCCGCCGCCGCGCAGAAGACCGTGCCGTACATCATCAACCGCACCGGCGACGACATGTGCCCGCTGGAAAAAACCGTGCGCACGGTGGAGGATCCTGCCGAAGCTCTGCCGCTGCTGAAGGCCACCATTGCAAAGCTGATGGCCGCCAACGCCGCCGCGCAGAAAACGGAGGACCAACCAAAAACGGAGGAAGCGACCATGACATACCTTGGCGAAAACATTCCCAAGCTGGGCTTTGGCCTGATGCGCCTGCCCATGCTTGACGGCGAAGTGGACATTGAACAGACCAAACAGATGGTGGACGCCTTTATGGCCGCCGGCTTCACCTATTTTGACACCGCCTACGGCTACCTTGGCGGCAAAAGCGAGATGGCTGCCAAAACCGCGCTGGTGGACCGTTACCCCCGCGAAAGCTTTCAGCTGGCCACCAAGCTGCCCGCATGGGCCGGCGCAAAAACCGCCGAAGAGGCAAAACAGATGTTCTGGACCTCGCTGGAGCGCACCGGCGCGGGTTATTTTGATTTCTACCTGCTGCACAATCTGGGCGACAACCGCACCCAGTGCTTTGACGATTTCGGTCTTTGGGATTTTGTGAAGGCGCTGAAGGGAAAAGGCCTTGTGAAGCACATCGGCTTCTCCTTCCACGACAAGGCCTCCGTGCTGGACGCGCTGCTGTGCGCCCATCCCGAGGTGGAGTTCGTGCAGCTGCAGATAAACTACGCCGACTGGGAGAGCGTCACCATCCAAAGCCGCCTTTGCTATGAGGTCGCCCGTAAACACGGCAAGCCGGTCATCATCATGGAGCCGGTGCGCGGCGGCAGCCTTGCAAACCTGCCGGAGAGCGCAGCCTCCATCCTGAAAGCCGCCGCCCCCGACCGCAGCCAGCCCGCCTGGGCGCTGCGCTTTGCCGCCAGCCTGCCCGGGCTGGTGACGGTGCTTTCCGGCATGTCCAACATGGAGCAGATGCTGGACAACCTTGCCACCATGAAAGATTTCGCCCCCATGGACGAGACCGAGCGCGGCGTGATCGCCGATGTACAGGCCGCGCTGGCAGCTATTCCCAGCGTGCCCTGCACCGAATGCCGCTACTGCGTCAAGGCCTGCCCCGCAGGCATCGCCATCCCCGCTGTGTTCAAGGCGCTGAACAACTACCTTGTGTACAACAATCTGGCCGGTGCAAAGGGCAATTACGGCTTTGCCTGCACGCAGGGCGCCAAGGCCTCTGCCTGCCTTGCCTGCGGCCAGTGCGAGGCGGTCTGCCCGCAGCACATCGACGTTATCGCCCGGCTGCAGCAGGCGGCGGATCTGCTGGAGGGCTGAGCCGTCTCCGCACGCAAAACAGCATCTCCTTCTCCAAAAAACAATAATTTCGGCAAGGAGCCTGTGACTTCTTGACAAAAAACGCCGCAGCCTCTATTCTTATAGTAAGGAACAGATGGCTGCGGTTTTTGTGCGGTCCCCCCGCTGAAGTCCGTTCCGGCGGACTTTTGCGGAGCGTCGCCGGACGCTCCGATATTCCCGGGCCTTCCGCTCGCTTTCGCAGCCGCTGACAGCAAGGAGCAGGAGACATGGAAAAGCAGGAACGATACCTCCACTTTCAGATCCCCCGCATCGGCAAACGCACGATCAAAACACTGGTTTCCGCCACGCTGGTGGCATTTGTTTATGAGCTTCTGGGCTTCAACCCCTGCTTCGCCTGCATCGGCGCGGTGTACGGCATGGGAAGCACCTTCCGCGGCGGCCTGCAAAGCGGCGGCAACCGTTTTCTGGGCACGGCCATCGGCGGGCTGTTTGCCATTCCGTTCTACTGGCTGACCCATCTGAACGACTGGCCCATTCCGGACTGGTGCTGGTACGCGGTGGGGCTTTTCTGCGTGCTGTACGTCAGCCAGATGTTCGGCGCACTGGGGGCCATCCAGCCCGGCACCGTGGTGTTTTTTGTGGTGCTGGCCACCGTCACGCCCGACCGGTACATCAGCTACACGCTGGCGCGAATTCTGGACACCTTCATCGGCGTGCTGGTATCGCTGGCCATCAGCAAGCTTTTCCCCAGCGCGAAGGAGGTCGCCGAGCTGAACCGCAGGGCCGCCGAGGCTCTGGAAGCCGCCGAAGGCGCCGGAAACGGCATGCTGCCCACCCTGCCGGAGGATGCCGCCGGGGATCCCACCGGCATCGGCAGCTGAAGACCCTCACACATTTTGCCCGGGCGGAGGTCTGTTTTATGTCGATCCATTATGACGCATTCATCTCCTACCGGCACGCACCGGTGGATTCGGCGGTTGCCGCCGATGTACAAAAACAGCTGGAGCGTTTTCCCGTTCCCCGCGCCATACGGCAGCGCACGGGCAAAAAACGCATCCGGCGCATTTTCCGTGACAAAGAGGAGCTGCCCATCACCAGCGATCTGAACGATGACATCACCACCGCGCTGGAAAATGCCGACCGGCTCATCGTTGTCTGCTCGCCCCGTACAGGCGAGTCGCTCTGGGTGCAAAAGGAGATCGAGACCTTTCTGCGCGATCACAGCCGGCATCAAGTGCTGACCGTGCTGGCCGAAGGCGAGCCTTCCGAAGTGATCCCGGAAATTTTACGCTTTGACGAGGTGCCCGACCCCATCACCGGCGAAACGGTACGCGTACCCGTGGAGCCGCTGGCCTGCGACTGGCGCCCAACCGACCACCGCACCCGCCGCGCCGAACTGCTGCGGCTGGCGGCTTCGGTGCTGGGCTGCGGCTATGATGAGCTGCGCCAGCGCCGCCGGCAGTATGTGCTGCAGCAGGCCACGGCCGCGCTGGCAGCGGTGCTTGTGCTGACGCTGGGCTTCCTCGCCTATTTCATCCGCACCAACCGCATCATCCGGCAAAGCTATGCCGAGCTGGAGGCCAGCTACGCCCTTGCGGACGAGCGCCTGCAGCAGGCGCTGGAAAACCAGTCGCACTACCTTGCCGCCGAGGCCGCCCTTCTGCTGGAAAACGGCGACCGGCTGAGCGCCGCCGCCCTTGCGCTGGCCGCGCTGCCCGATGAAGAAAACGACCGGCCGCTTGTGCCCGAAGCACAGGCCGTGCTGACGCAGGCCGTGCGGGCGTACGCCGTACCGGCGGATGACACCCCTGTTCCCCTGCAGCTTTACGAGGGTGCGGACAAGCTTTCCGCCCTGCTGACCGGGCGTGACACCCTCATCGGCTGGGGATACGATTCCGCCACCGTATGGGACCTTGACGGCGGCGGAGTGCGTTTCATGCTTTCACCGGGGCTGTACATTCGGGATGCGGCCGTAACCGCAGACGACACCCTGCTGCTGACCGGCGGGGCCGGTACGCTGTGCTGCAGCCTTGCCGACGGGACCGTTCTCTGGCGCGGCGATGCGGCGGGCAACGACCTGCATCTTTCCCCGGACGGAGAGCTTCTGCTCGTGCACGGCTGGGAGGATATTATACTGTACGACACCGCCACCGGCGAGCGCCTTGCCGTGCAGCATTTTGACAGCGCGGGCATCGGCTGTTCCGCCGCGCTTTTTGGCGGCGGAACCGGCAGCCTTCTGTTTGGCGCACAGTCCACCGACGACTGGATCTACGATCTGTGCCTGATGGCCCTTTCCGACGGGGAGGTGCGGCAGCCGGCACAGCGCTTTGACGTTCTCAACAAGGTCTTCTTTTCGGCGGACGGCAGCGTTCTTGTCGCCGCGGGACGGCTGAACGGTGCGGATGCCGACGGCATTTTCTGTTACGACACCGCCACCCTTACGCTGCTGTGGCAGCGCGAGGTGTCAAGCGGCGCCATGGCGGATATTGCCGCCGCAGACGACGCCTTTGTACTGGCGGATGAGAACCGTCTGCACGTGCTGGAGCCCGACAGCGGCGAGGTGCGCCACACCCAATGGCTGCCCGCCGAAGTGCAGACGATGGAGTTTTTTGAATACAACGCCCTGCGGCTGATCCTGAGCGACGGACGGCTGGTGTGGTACAACGTCACGGACGGCACCTGTGAAACGACGGAGGCCATTCTTCCCGCCTCTTCGGTCTGCACGGTGACCGGCGCCGGCTGGTTTGCCGAAACAGCCGACGGTGCCGTGCTGCGCTGCACACCGCTGGTCAACGACAGCTGGCGGCAGCTTGCCGCAGACAGCAAAAAGGTGCTGCTGTGCGGCGGCCTTTTGCTGGCGCAGGGCACGGACGGCCTTGTGCGCTGCATCGACCCCGCCGACGGAACCGAGCTTTGGTGCCGCGCCGCCGACACACAGCGCAACTGGCGCTATGCGGGATACTGGCAGGAGAAAAATCTGCTGCTGGCGCTGTATACCGACGGCCGCGATTACGGCGGGGAATTTCTGGCGCTGGTGGATCTTTCCGACGGCAGCGCACAGACCCATTTCATCAAAACCTCGTCGGACTTTGCCTCGCACATCGTCTCCGTATGGGGCGACGGGGAGCTTCTCCGCTATGCCTGCGGCGAGCAGTACGGCGACTACACCTTCGGCACCTTTGACCCTGCCGCCGGCACCGCGCAGGAGCGCACCACCGACCTGAAGCAAAACGGCCTCAACGACCGCTTTGACCGGGACAAGCTTCTTTATCTGGACGACGCTGATCGGCTTTGGCTGTATGACGCCGGACGGGACGCAGCGGTACAGGTGCTGCTGCCGGAAAACATCCGCGCCTATCTTGACGGCGGCTCCACCCATCACGCGGTCAACGCCGCAGGCACCCGCTGGGCCACCACCTTTTCCGGTGACGTCATCATTGCCGATTTTGACGGCAGCGTGCATACCGCCGCAGACATCGGTTCGGCCGCTGTGCTGCAGCTGTGCTTTGCGCCGGACGACGAAACGCTGCTGGCATTCTGCGGCGACGGCTGGCTGCGCAGCATTGCCCCGGACGGCACCGTGACCCTGCTGGTGCGCATCTGCAGCGCCGAGGAGACCCGTTTCGACGGCAGCATGCGGCTGTGCGGCGGGCAGGAGCTTGCCCTTATCACCGGCAGCACGCTGTATCTGGTGGATCTTGCCGGACGGCTTGTGCTGTGCACGGTGGAAAACGGCCTTGCCTACGATGAAAATGCACGGCTGTTTTTGACCGACACCGCCGCCGACCGCCTGCACACCGTCGGCGTTTTTGAACGGTACACCCTGCCGCAGCTTTATGCCATGGGCAAGGCGTTGACCGGCAGCTATACCCTGAGCCATGGGCAAAAGGCCGCCTACGGCCTTACCTAAACCGCCACATCCCTTTTCAGCAAAAACATCCGCAACTGCAAGGAGGAGCATTCGTTATGAAACGCAGCGAGGTATTCGGCGCGGCGCAGTGGGTCTGTGCAGGCGCATACGCACACAAGACCGCCATTGTTCCCGACCCTGCGGGCACGCCCCATTTTCCGGTGCTGCGCAGCCGCTTTTCCGCCGGTGCGGCAGTGAAAAAGGCCACCCTGCGGGTGCTGGGTCTGGGCTGCTTCCACTGCTACATCAACGGGCAGCGCGTCAGCGAGGAGTATTTTCTGCCGCTGAACAGCGATTTTGAACCCCGTGACAACTATCCCGTCGATGAGGTCCTGACCGGACACCGCATCTACGTGCCGGAATTTGACGTGACGGAGCTGGTGCGCACCGGCGAAAACGTGCTGGCGCTGCATTTCGGCGGCGGTTGGTACACCTTCAACGACATCGGCGACTGGTGCGATTTTTCGCAGAACAGCGAGCAGTACAACGCGCCCAACGCCCGTTTCGGCGACCCCAAGGCCATTTTCCGCCTTGTCATCGAAGACGGGACCGGCGTGCATGAGGCGTGCTCCTCCACCGCCGACCGCATCGGCGCCAGCTTTGTTGCCACCTACCACTTCACCCAGAAGGAAAATCAGGATTACACCAGCTGGGACGACGCCTGCCTTGGCGCCGCGTTTGACGACGCCGCATGGCCCTTTGCCCTGCCCGCCAAAGAGCCGGACACCGATTACCGGTTCTGCGACTGCCCCGCCGACCATTTGGAAGAGCTTGTGCCCGCCGTCTGCCTGCTGCAAAAGGAAAACGAAGCCTGCTACGACGCCGGCAAAAACGCCTCGCAGCTTCCGGTGCTGCACATCACCGCACCTGCCGGAGAGAGTGTGACGGTGCTGTTCAGCGAAGAGCGCACCCCCGAAGGCGAGCCCGCGCTGGACGAAAACAACCGCTGCTTCGGCTGGAACCAGAGCTTCTCGGTGGTGAGCGACGGCAAGGAACGGGTGGTCATGCCCGCCTTTACCTGGTTCGGCTTCCGCTATTTCAAGGTCATCGGCGCCGCCGAGGTCCTGGGCACGCGCATGGTGCACACCAACACCGCCGTTACTGCGGAATTTGAATGCGACAACGAGGACCTGAACTGGATGTTCAAGGCCTTTGTCAACACCCAGCTTTCCAACATGCACGGGGGCATCCCCTCCGACTGCCCGCACCTCGAGCGCCGCGGCTACACCGGCGACGGCCAGCTGATCTGCCACGCCGCCATGGATATTCTGGACGCCCGCGCCTTCTACCACAAATGGATCGCCGACATCGGTGACTGTCAGGATACGCTGACCGGCCATGTGCAGTACACCGCCCCCTACACCCGCTGCGGCGGCGGCCCCGGCGGCTGGGGCTGCGCCATTGTGGAGGTGCCCTGGCAGTACTACCTGCACTACGGCGACATTGAACCCGCTGCCCGCCTGTACCCCCAGATGCTGCGCTATTTTGATTTTTTGGAGGAACACTCCGAGGGCAAGCTGGTCACCAGCGACAAGCCCGGCGCATGGTGCCTTGGCGACTGGTGCACCCCTATTCAGGTGGCTCTGCCCGCCCCCTTCGTCAATAACTATTTCTACATCCGCAGCCTGCAGCGCACCATTGAAATTGCCAAGCTGACCGGCCATGAGGAGGACGTCCCCATGCTGGAGACCCGCATTGCCGAGCGCCGCGCCGCGGTGAAGGCCGCTTACTTCAACACCTGGGATTCCAACTTCATCGGTGGCCTGCAGGGCGCCAACGCCTTTGCGCTGGATATGGGCGTGGGCGACGAGACGACCTTTGCCAACATGGTGAAGTATTACACCGCCGACGGCTGCTACGACACCGGCATCTTCGGCACCGAGATCGTCACCCGCGTGCTGTTTGAGCGCGGCGAGGGCGAGCTGGCCGCAACGCTGATGACCGCCCGCACCGGCAACAGCTATGCCGGCATGCGCGACGCCGGCGCCACCACCCTGTGGGAGTACTGGCCCGAGGGCGACCACGTCCGCAGCCTGAACCACCCCATGTTTGGCGCGGTGGCGGCCTGTCTGTTTGACTGGCTGCTGGGCATTCAGGGCACGCCGGGCTATACGGCGCTGTGCCTTGCGCCCGTGCTGCCCTCCTGCCTGAACTTTGCCCGCGGCAAGCGCGTGCTGCCCACCGGCGAGGTGTGCGTGGCTTGGGAGAAAAAGGACGGCATGGCGGAGTTTACCGTCACCGTACCGGAAAACCTGCCTGCGGTGCTGGTGTTCGGCGGTGCGGAGCACCCCCTGCACGCCGGTGAAAACCGCCTGTGCCTGCCGCTGTAACGCAGCAATACCTCAGCTTTTCATTCGCTTCGGCCACAGTTTCAAGGGGAGCATCCGTGTGCTCCCCTTCTTTTTTAAATGTATGCTTTTTCGAAAAAGCCCTTGACTCTGACGCTGCGTCATAGCGTATACCGGCCTTGCACGGGAGGGATAAAGCATGTACACAGTCCACGAGGTGAGCCGTCTGACCGGGGTGAGCATACGCGCCCTGCACCACTACGACGCCATAGGCCTGCTGAAGCCTGCGCAGGTCACCGCCGCAGGCTATCGGCTGTACGATCCTGCCGCACCGGAACGGCTGCGCAGCATTCTGCTGTACCGGGAGCTGCAGTTTTCGCTCAAAGAGATCAAGACCATGCTGGACAGTCCGGCTTTCGACGCCGGTGAAGCGCTGCGGCAGCAGATCGTTCTGCCGGAGGCGCAGCGCGGCCGCACGCAGAAGCTGATCGACCACGCCCGTGCAATATTGGCCGGAGGAAGCGAAACCATGGATTTTAACGCATTCACTACCACGGAGATGGAACAAAACCGTAGAGAAGCAAAAGAACGCTGGGGCCACACTGCCGCATGGGAGGAATACGCCCGGCGCGAGAAGGCCGCCTCCCCCGACCGGCAGCAGGAAGCCGGCGCACAGCTGATGGCACTGCTGGCGGAAACAGGCGCACTGCGCCCGCTTTCGCCGGAAGACGCCGAAGTACAGGCAAAAGTCGCCGCGCTGCAGCAGTCTTCGCGGCAAACGCGATTCATTGCGGCAATAATTTGCGGCAATAAATTACCAAAATTCAAAATCGTCTCCATTGACGGGCGGGTGTTCCGGTGTTAAACTGAGCCTATCAGATACCACACGGAAGCCCGCCTTTCGTTTTTGCAAAGGAGTACCGCCATGACCAGCTATGAACGCGTTAAATATGCCATGCACTACAAACCGGTGGACAAGGTGCCTGTGCAATATTACTACTGCCCCGTGGGCTATTACGAGCACGGCGACAAGCTCAACGATCTGTACGCCACCCTGCCCGGCGATTTTGAGCCGTTCCGCCGGGTTACGCCCCGCGGCCCCGCACCGGAGGAGCTCGACGCTGCCGGCAATTACCACGCCATCCATACCGACGACTGGGGCGTCCCGTGGGAATACCGCATCTTCGGCATCACCGGCATTCCCCACCATCACATCCTCACCTGTCCGGAGGACGTGGAAGCCTTCCGCACGCCGCCCCGCATCCTGTGCGATGGGCCGGAATTTGAGGAGTACAAAAAGCACATTCAGGGCCTGAAGGCAAACGGCTTTTACGCACAGGGCAACTGCGGCAATCTGTACGAGCGCATCATCTCGCTGTACGGCGACGAGAACGCCCTGTGCGACATCGCCATGGACGAGCCGGGCATCAATGCGCTGGCCGACGCCATCGTGGAATACGACGCCGCTGCGCTGCGCCGCGCCGTTGCCGCCGGCTGCGACGGCGTTTCCTTCGGCGACGACTACGGCACCCAGCACACCATGCTGATGAGCCCGGATATGTGGCGGCGCTTTTTCAAGCCGCGGCTGAAACGCCTGTTTGCGCCCGCAGTAGCCGCCGGAATGGATATCCACTTCCACAGCTGCGGCATGGTGCGTCCCATTCTGGAGGATCTGGCCGAGATCGGCGTGACCTCCATCTGGCCGCAGCTGCCAGCCTACGACATGCAGGATCTGGCCTCGCACTGCCGCAGCCTTGGCCTGGCGGTAGCCATCCATACCGACCGCGCCGTCACCATGACCCACGGCACCCCGCAGCAGGTGCGCGACCTTGTCAAGCGGGAGTTCGACACCTTTAAAATGGCGGACGGCGGTTCGTGGTACTACATCGAGGCGGACAACGGCTTCCCCTACGAAAATCTGAAGGCGCTGGTGAATACCATCCGCGAGCTGCGCGGCGAATAACAAAAGGACGGATACGGCCATGACCGGAAGAGAGCTTTTTACCAGAACTTTGAAATGCGAGCCGCTGGGCGGTCAGGTGCCCACCTTTGAGCTGAATTTTTTCCTGACCCTCGAATCGCTGGGCCGCGTATGCCCCAGCCATCTGGTTTTCCACCAGTGGGACCAGATGAGCTTTTCTGAAAAGAAAAAATATATCGGCTACATCGCCGACACCTACATCGCCTTCGGCCGCAAATACGGCTACAGCGCCCTGTTTGTACAAAGCGAGCCCTGGTGCTGGCAGGAGAACACCGACAAGACCCGCGCCATTCTGACCGCCATCCGCGAAAAAAGCGGGGACGAGTTTTTTCTGATGCTTCACGGCGACCCCACCTGGTCGATCCCCGACGGCGACCACATGATCGATTTTGCCGTGCAGATGTATGAAGAACCCCAGAAGCTGAAGGACGCCAGCGCCTCCAACGTGGAGTGGCTGTACAACGCCACGCTGGAAGCCGACCCGAACGGCGACCTGCTGGACGGCTTTGCGCTGTGCTCGGACTACTGTTTCAACGTCAACCCCTTCTTCAGTCCCGACCAGTTTGCCGAATTTGTGGCGCCCTATCTGAAGGAAGCCATTGACGGCTACCGCAGTCTGGGCAAATACTCCATCAAGCACACCGACGGCAACATCATGCCCATTCTGGACCAGCTCGCCGCCTGCAAGCCGGACGCCATCCACTCGCTGGATCCGCAGGCAGGCGTTACCATTCCCGCCGTGCGCAGCGTGGTCGGCGGGGATATCTGCCTGATCGGCAACGTCAACTGCGGTCTGCTGCAGACCGGCACCGATGAAGAAGTGCGCGCCGACTGCCTGCGCAGCCTGCGCGAGGGCATGGCAAACGGCCGCGGCTATGTGTTCAGCACCTCCAACTGCGTGTACACCGGCCTTGCGCTGGAACGCTACGAAATGATGAACAGCCTGTGGCGGCAGTACGGCAATTACAACGAGTACGAAAAGAACTTTGGCTGACCTTCCGGTAAAAACAAACCATTTTTACAAAAAAGGAGAGACTTCGCATGGACTTCAGTATGCTTGGACGACTGGAAAACAAAAAATCCCGCAGCATCACCGCCGAAAACCCCACCGGCGAAAAAGGCATGGGTGCACGCGCAACGGAAGGCGTCAGCGCCCACAGTGCCCGCGAGCTTGGCCGGGGCTGGAAAATCTCGCCCTGCCATGTGATCCATCCCGGTGAGGAATACGCTCTTGCGGACATCGACGGTCCCGGTGTGATCGAAAGCATCTGGCTTGCGGCGCTGGTATCCCGCAACTGCATCCTTCGCTTTTACTGGGAGGGCGAGACGACGCCCGCGGTGGAATGTCCCGGCGCAGAATTTTTCGCCTACAGCTGGCAGCGCGAATCCCGGGGAGAATTTCAGGCCAAATACGAGTTTTTCCCGCTGAATTCCGCCATGGTGGCAGTGAATCCCCGCAACGGCATGAACTGCTTCTGGCCCATGCCCTTTAAAAAGCACTGCCGCATCACTCTTGAGAACCGCACCGATACGGATTACACCTGCTTTTACCAAATCAACTACAGCCTGCAGGAGGTGCCGGAGGACATCGGTTATTTCCACGCGCAGTACCGTCAGCAGAAGAGCATGGGCCACAAGGAGGAATACGTCATTCTGGACCGGGTGAACGGCAAAGGAAAATACGTGGGCACCGCGCTTTTTGTTGGCCTGAACGGCGAGGGCAACTGGTGGGGCGAAGGCGAGGTCAAGATGTATCTGGACGGCGACGGCGAGTTCCCCACCATCTGCGGCACCGGCACCGAGGACTACTTCTGCGGCACCTACGACTGGGACACCGGCGGCCAGTACTGTACTTACACCGGCCTGTATGCGGGTATGCATCAGGTGGTTCAGTCCGACAATCTGTACCAGCACCAGCAGCGTTTTTCCATGTACCGCTGGCATGTGATGGATTCCATCTGCTTTGATGAAAATATCCGTGTCACCATTCAGGATCTGGGCTGGAAGATCCCGGGCGAGCTGTATCTGTCCCGTCGGGATGATTTCCACTCCGTCGCCTACTGGTATCAGGACAAGCCCGCACTGGAATGCCGCACACTGCCGGAAGCGTCCGAATTTATACTGTACGAATGCCAGTGACCCTGCCGGAAACCGCAGGCAAAACAACAAAAAGCTGCCGCGCCCTTCGGTCGTATCCGAAAGGTGCGGCAGCTTTTCTTTGCAATCTTTTTACGCGGCGAACGTCACTCGCTGCGCAGGGCCACCACGGGATCCTTTTTGGCGGCGATGCGGGAGGGGAACAGACCGGCGACAACGGTGAGCACCATGCTGATGACCACCAGAATAACGGCGGCGGCAGCAGGCAGCGAGGAGCGCAGGCTTTCGATGCCGGTGAGGTGCTGCACGATGGCGTTGATGGGAATGTTGAGCGCCAGAGTGAGCCCGATGCCGATGGTGCCGGACACAAAGCCCACGAGGATGGTCTCGGCGTTGAACACCCGGGATACGTCCCGCTTGGAGGCGCCGATGGCGCGCAGGATGCCGATCTCCTTGGTGCGCTCCAGCACGGAGATGTAGGTGATGATGCCGATCATGATGGAGGACACCACCAGCGAGATGGCCACAAAGGCGATCAGCACGTAGGAGATGGCATTGATGATGGTGGTGATGCTGCTCATCAGCAGAGCCACATAGTCGGTGTAGGTGATGGGCTCGGCATCTTCGGGCAGGCCGTCGTTGTAACGCGTGATACACGCCGCAATGGCGTCCTTATCCTCAAAGGTGGAAGCGTACAGGTTGACAGCGGCAGGACTTTCGGGGTCGGCCCAGCCCAGCAGCTTCAGGTTTTCTTCATAGCTGGAATCGGAGTGGGTGGGCGGCATGTAATTGTCGTACAGCCATGCCCACTGGGCTTCGGTAAAGGCGGCCTGCCCCATCATGGCAGCGGCTGCCTCATCGGTGCGGGCGTCGAAGGCGGCGGCAAGCTGGGCGTCGGTCATCATCGCCAGCCGGGCAGCAACGCCTTCGGCGTACTGTGCCCGCAGGTTTTCGGCGATCATCTGCTCCACATAGCCGAACAGCGTCTCGTCGTCCATATCGGCAATGTAGCCGTCCAGCGTGGAGGGATCCACCTCCATCTCGGCGGCGTAAGCCTCTTTCAGCTGTGTCTCGATGTCCGCACGGGTCAGACCGGCCATGCTCTGCTCCACCATATTCTGCACATAGGCGTCGTCCGGCACTGCCTGCAGGGCGGCATACTGGTCGGCTTTTTCGGCAGTGGTCAGCGTTTTGGCATGCTCCTTATAGCTTTCGGTCTTTTCCGCTTCGGTGGGCTCCACGGTGTCCCCGGTGACAAAGGGCAGGCCGTTCAGCACGTCGGTGGCGGGGTCGTCCAGCTGCGCCGTCACCACAGTGCTTCCGGCGGTTTCGGACATGACGCGCTGCGTAAGGGCGGTGGTGTAGCCGATGGCACCGCCCATCATGGCAGAGGCCGCGTCGGCGTTGGGACGCAGGATGCCCACCACTTTCAGCTCAATGCCGGTCTCGGCGCTTTCGTACAGATATTTCAGGCCGGTCTCAGTGGTGCGCAGGTCACGGTAGGTATCGGTGACGGCGTCCTTCTGCCAGCATTCGGCGGGCAGCAGGACCTTGAACTGTTTTTCGCACATCTCTTCAAAGGTAAAGGTCTGCACTTCAGTTTCGGGGATGGGCTCCTGCTTTATGCTGGCTTCCACCACAGCGGAAAGCTCCTCGCCGGATTTCATGCCCAGCGCGTACAGCACAAGGTCGGAAAGTTCGTTGTTCTCGTTGACAAACAGCACCACCTCGTTGTCGGCGGCGGGCCAGCGGCCGTACAGCAGGTCGTACTGCTCGTGCAGAAGTTCGCTGACCGGCTCGCCGTTTTCACCGGGCAGCATCTGCTCCCACAGCTGCATCTTGGCAAAGCCGGCGTACTGTTCGGCGTAGGCGTTGCCGGTCATCATATCGCCGTACACGGTCTCCATCAGCGCCTGCAAGTCGCTGCGGATGATTTTGCCTTCGGTGTCGGTGGTGTAGATATCCAGCCCCATGTCGTAGGTGTACTGCACGGCGCTCAGATGACTGCGGATCTCCTCATCGGTGTCGAGGAACTTTTTAAAGGCCACCAGATCGTTGGTCCGGGTCTCGGTGCTGGTCATGGCGTTCAGCATGTCGTACATGACGGTGGAGGAATAGACCAGCGTTTCGTCCCGGGGGGCACTGCCTTCGGCGGGGGCCTGTGCGCCCATCAGACCGGTGACAAGGCTGGACATATCCATCGTTTCTGCCTGAATGGTGATGGGGTAGCTGGCGAGGGTGTCCTCCTGCACCTGATCGATGTACGCCTGAATGCCGTTGGACAGCGACAGGATGAGCGCGATGCCGATGATGCCGATGGACCCGGCGAAGGCGGTGAGGACGGTACGCGCCTTTTTGGTGAGCAGGTTGTTGAGGCTGAGGGTCAGCGCAGTGCCCATGCCCATGGAGGTTTTTTCCTTGCGGGTGGTTTTGCGGGTGATTGGTGCAGCG
>CAZYRD010000035.1:0-15745 GCA_964649475.1 uncultured Faecalibacterium sp. | reverse complement strand
GAGGCAGATTCCAAATGGGGAAGGTCTCGAATTTGGCATAGCCTGCCCGGATGCCCCGCTTATGCTCATGATAGAGCTGGCTTAAGCAGGTGGCCAGCTTACCGCTGCCCGGCCCGGGGGCGGTGACTACCACCAACTCACGGGTGGTTTGGATATATTCATTCTTGCCGAAGCCCTCGTCGCTGACGATCAGGGCGGTGTTGGAGGGGTAGCCGGGGATGGCGTAGTGACGGTAGACCTTGATGCCCAGCCCCTCTAAACGGGACTGGAAGGCCTTCACGCCGGGCTGGTCGTTGTAGCGGGTCAAGACCACGCTGCTAACGTACAGCCCCAGCTCCCGGAAAATGTCGATCAGGCGAATCACGTCCCGGTCGTAGGTGATGCCAAGATCGCCGCGGATCTTGTTCTTTTCAATGTCGGCAGCGTTGATCGCAATCACCATCTCAACCTGCTCCTTAAGCTGCAGCAGCATCCGCAGCTTGGAGTCCGGCTGGAAGCCCGGCAGAACCCGGGACGCGTGGTAATCGTCGTACAGCTTTCCGCCGAATTCCAAATACAGCTTGCCGCCGAACTGGGAAATCCTTTGCCGGATCTCCTCGGACTGGGTGAGTAGATATTTGCTGTTGTCAAAACCAATATTTTGCATAATCCCATCGCCTCATATAAAAAATCAAAATAATTATATCAGATTGGGAAAGCAATTGCAAGGGTTGCGTTGGAGAGGGGTTTGTGGTATCATTTACAGAAATGACAGTTTGGATGCACCGCATCCGGGTAAAGAGGCGATACAAAATGAGGATTTTGGGTAGGGGACGGCGAGGAAACAGCGCCTCGGTGGATCTAACCCAAGGTGTGATCTGGAAGCAGATCCTGACCTTTGCAATCCCGCTGTTTATGGGACAGCTGCTGCAACAGCTATACAATGTGGTGGATGCTTGGGTGGTGGGCAATTTCGCGGATAACGATTCCTTTGCCGCTGTCAGCTCCGCCGGAAGCATGACCTTTTTGGTGGTGGGCTTTTTCGGCGGCATCTCCATGGGCGGCGGTGTGGTAATCTCCAAATATTTTGGGGCGAAGGACGAGGACGGCGTGGTGAAGGCCATCCATACCAATTTCCTGTTTGGCATTTTGGCATCCGTGCTGTCCACCGTGGTGGGGCTGGTGCTGGTGCCTCATGTGCTTCGCTGGATGGGCACGCCGGAAAGTGTGCTGCCTAAGTCGCTGGCGTATTTCCAAATCTACTTCGCCGGAGTTTCTACGGTGATCATGTACAATATCTGCATGGCAATCATGCGGGCGCTGGGGGACAGCCTCCATCCGCTGTACTATCTGATATTGTCCTCCTTAGTCAATGTGGTGCTGGATCTGCTGTTTGTGGCGGCGTTTGGCTGGGGCGTAGCCGGCGCGGCAATCGCCACGGTAATCGCGCAGGGTGTCAGCGTGGTGCTGTGCGTGATTCGGATGTGCAGAATCCGGGACGATACCCGTCTGGATTTCCGCAAGCTGAAGATCTACAAGGGAATCATGGGAGAGGTGCTGACGCAGGGCTTGCCCACCGGCATCCAAAATTCTGTGATCAGCATCGGAAATCTGACGGTGCAGGCCAGTATCAATTCCTTTGGGCCGTTTGCCATGGCAGGCGTGGGAGCGTACTCTAAGCTGGAGGGCTTCGTGTTCCTGCCAATCACCAGTATGTCTATGTCCTTGCCCACGTTTGTAAGCCAGAATTTGGGAGCGGGGGAATACCGCCGCGCTAAGAAGGGCGCGGTGTTCGGTATCCTGTTCGGTGTAATCACGGCGGAGCTGCTGGGCGTGGTGATCTATTTCTTCGCTTCGCCGCTGCTGAAGATCTTTGTAGATACGCCGCAGTCGGTGGAATATGGCATGGTGCACATGAAAACTACCTGCCTGTTCTTCTTCCTGCTGGCGCTGAGCCATTGTGCCGCCGGTGTCCTGAGGGGCTGCGGCAAGGCGTTTATTCCCATGATTGCCATGCTTAGCTTTTGGTGCGGCGTTCGGGTGGTGTATGTGACCTCTATCCTGAAAATCATCCCGGAATTTCGGATGATTTCTTGGGCGTATCCGCTGACTTGGGCCTTGAGCTCCGTGCTGCTGGTGACGGTGCTGCTATGCTCCGATTGGACGAAGGGATTTGTAAAGAAAAACCGCCCGTAATGGGCGGTTTTTTTAATGCAGAATGCAGGATGCAAAATGCAAAATGAATGTGTCCGCTTTGCGGACGAGTTTGGAAAACGGGCGATTCGTGAATCGCCCTCAGGGTGTTGATAAACCAGTATGTCATTCCGAGCGACCCTGAGCGTAGCCGAAGGGGAGCCGAGGAATCCGTATCTCAATTATTAGGTTTTTATCGGAAGTGCGGATAAAATTGCATCATTTAGGGGAACGGATTGCTACGTCGGCCTACGGCCTTCTAGCAATGACAGGACTCCCTCCGGTTTTGCCTTTGGCAAAACCACCCCCCTCATAAATGCGGGGGGGCGAGTGGGCGGATAATGCTCGACCCAACGGGGTTGGGATGAAATTTTTAACTGACGGTTGAAAAAATTATCTACTGTTTATACCGGCGGTCGGTGGACTTTTCTTACGGCTGTGTTATAATGAAGCCACCAAGGAGGCGACGCGTATGGAGATAAGATTGGGCGAGAACATTCGCAGAATCAGGAAAGAAGCCGGGTATACGCAGGAACAGCTTGCGGAGGCATTGGGGGTCACCGCCGGGGCGGTGCATAAATGGGAACGGGGAAAGGCTGTGCCGGAGCTGGAGCTGCTGGTGGACATCGCGGAGTTTTTTGAGACCTCCGTAGACGCTCTGTTGGACTATGGCTGGCAGAAGCTGAGTATGGGGCAGACAGCAGAGAAGCTGTCACAGTTTGTGACTGACAAGCGGCTGGAAGAAGGGATGGAATTTGCGGAGAAAGCATTGCAGAGATATCCCAACAGCTTCGATGTGGTGTTCTGCAGCGCTCAGATTTATTTCCTGTCAATGGATCCGGAAAAAGCGCCCAGAGCGATTGAGCTTTTCCAGCGCTCGCTTTCCCTGATCGATCAGAATACAAACGAGCAAATCAGCTCGCTGACAATACAGAATCGAATTGCCATGTGTTATTGCTATATCGGGTGTGACGATAAGGCTGTGGAGCTGCTCAAGAAAAATAATGTTGACGGTCTGAACGATTTTCGGATAGGCCTGCTGCTTTCGAAGGAAAAGGATAAGGCAGAAGAAGCGCTGAAATACCTGTCTGAGGCTTTGGTGTGCTGCTATAATGAACTGTACAATCTCTGCATTGGTTATGCCAATGCGTACAGCGCGATCGGAAAAGTGGATCAGGTCATAGAGTTTACGCTATGGCTGTACGAATTGGGAAAAGGGATTCGGGATACATCGGTTGTCACATGGCTCGATCGTGGGGATGTCGGTCTTTTTATGATCCTTGCGGATATGGAAGCACTTCGAGGAAATCAGCAAGGGGCTTATGATTGGCTCATAAAAGCGAGAGATTCCGCCCGTAGGTTTGATGCCAGCCCAGAGTATCGTACTATGGTAGGAATGAAGTTCTACCATGGAAGTGAACGGTCAACCTCTTATGATGACATGGGAAAAACCGCAATGACCGTGATTGAGAACCATTTGGCAGACGAAGAAATTGGTGAGCAGCTTCGTCCTATATGGGAGAAGATTTGCGCTGAAGAGTAAACTCAACCGGGGGTTGGCACGGGAAAAGCATCAACTTGAAAGATGGTTGCTTGTGTCAACCTGCCCCCGGATGCATAATAAACACAATGGCTGAAACATGGAGGTTTACATAACATGAGCAAAAGCAGAATAAGAAAACGCAGGTGGGAGTATGTTCGTCAGTTCTTTACAGGGAATACGGCTGCTTTTTCCGTTAGTGTCCTTAGTACCGTAATCTGTGTGGGCGCAAATCTCATGATCGCCTGGCTGATGCAGATAATGATTGATATGGCTACCGAAGCGGATACCACTTACACCCTAAAACAAATTGTAGTACTGTGCGCGGTTTGTATGGTGTTTTTTGCCTTTGGATTTTTCTTGTCCTACCATTCCAAGCCCAAATTCATAGCAAAAGCAATTGGACAGTACAAGGAATATGCTTTTCGAAAAATCTCCCAAAAGGGGATCGCGGCTTTTTCAAAGGAGAATTCCGCCTTTTACATTTCCGCTCTGAGCAATGACGCGAACACTATCGAAATGGAGGTTCTGTGCAATCTTTTTAATATTTTGATTGATGATGTTCTTCTGTTCTTCGGTGCGTTTATCCTAATGCTGTGGTACTCGCCTTTACTGACAGGGATCGGTGTGGTACTGTCTCTTCTGCCTGTGTTGGTATCTCTTATGGCAGGCAACAGAGTAGCGGAAGCAGAAAAAGTCGTGTCGGAGAAAAACGAAGCATATATCTCCTCCCTTAATGATAGCTTGATGGGTTTTGCGGTTGTAAAGTCTTTCAAAGCAGAAGCAGCGATGTGCCGTATGTTTGCAGAAAGAATGCGGGAGGTTTCTGATGCCAAAACAATGCGCCGCAAGATTTCTGTCATCGTGCAAAGCTTGGCCGTTTTGGCCGGTACGATTGCTCAGTTCGGTGTGTTTATCATCGGGATCGCTTTAGCCCTGAACGGCCATGCCGTTTCAGCAGGCGCGTTGATCGCATTTGTGAATCTGATGAACTATGTGGTCAATCCCATTAGTTCTGTTCCTCAGTTTGTCGCTCAGTGCAAAGCGTCCTTCGCTTTAATTGACAAGCTGGCCGATGCCCTGGAGGACAATGTCCGGGACGAAGGTCTGGAGTGCAAAAAGGAGCTGGTCACCGGGATCACCGTCAGGAGTCTGTCTTTCGGTTACGAGGAAGAAAAGCCTGTGCTTCAGAATGTAAACTTTACTTTCGATGCAGGTAAGAGCTATGCTGTCGTCGGGGCTTCCGGCAGCGGCAAGAGCACTCTGCTCAATCTGCTGATGGCATCCCATGACGGCTATACCGGCGCCATCTGCTACGATGCTGCAGAACTGCGGCAGATCAGCAGCGGGAGCCTGTATGAAATGGTTTCCTTGGTACAGCAGAATGTGTTTATCTTCAATGCGTCCATCCGGGATAACATCACGATGTTCTCCGGCTTTCCCCGGGAAGAAGTGGATCGTGCTGTCGAACTGTCCGGCTTGTCCAAATTGATTGCAGAGCGCGGCGAGGATTATCTCTGCGGTGAGAATGGCAGCGGTCTCAGCGGCGGCGAGAAGCAGAGGATCTCCATTGCCCGGAGTTTGCTGAAGAAATCCCGGGTCTTGCTTGTGGACGAAGCGACTGCAGCTCTGGATGCGCAGACCGCGTTTCAGGTGTCCAATGCGATTCTGGATCTGAAGGATCTGACCCGTATCGTTGTCACGCATGCACTGGACGAAAATCTTTTGAAGCGATATGACTGTGTGCTGACGCTCAAAAACGGCAGCGTTGCCGAGTCGGGCTCCTTTGATGAACTGATGGAGAAAAAGGGATATTTCTATTCGTTGTTTACTGTATCTCAATAACGACATGACCGGAGAACGGTCAAAAGAGGGTTGGAAACACCGCTTTCATTTCCTGTATGGTCACAGAATCACAGATAATGAACGATATTCTGCCTTGCGAAAAAACCGGCTTACATTGAAAGAAAGTTCTGAATTGACACAAAAACAGCGTGTGCCGCAAGTCTGCAGCACACGCCGTTCTTTTTCAACTGCCGATGGTTTTTTCTTGGAAATTACCCTTGGGTGCGTCCGTTTTTGTGTGTCTCAGTTTGTTTTTGAAAAAATGCCAAAAGCCATGCTTACAATTCCAGCACGCCGTGCTGATATTGCAGCTTCTGGCCGGTCACGGGAATATCATGGAGGAAACAGTGGTGAAGCAGCCGGGGATCGGCCGGCTGGCCGTTGACGTACCGGTCCAGCCAGACCAGGTCCGCACGGGTGTCGGGCTGTGCGCCCAGACGCCGGCGGCTGATGAAAAACGCGCCCGGCGCCTCGTCGGAGATGCGCTGCGAGGTTTTGGCGGTCAGGTCGTACAGGTACAGGCCGTCCGGGCGGGCATCACCGGCGGGGGAGCTCCGCTTGGACCACAGCAGCCGCAGGCTGCCGTCCGGCATGGTGTGCAGCGCCGCGCCGTATTCGGTGTGCGGCGTGCAGCCGTCCTGCTCGTCCGAAACGTCAATGACCTCCCGGCTGAGGATCCCGCCCTTGTTCAGGTGCACCAGCTCCAGCGTTTTTTCCAGCCGCAGCCCGGGAAAGCAGGTGTCCCGCATGCAGTGCTTCTGGTCGTGGCTGGCGGAATAAAGGAACCAGACGCTGCCGTCGGCGTCAAAGGCAGCATCGTGACCGTCGACGCGCCCGCAGGTTGCGTCCCGGCTGGCCACCAGCAGCGGCTCGCGATGGGTTCCGGTGCGGATGTCCGGGCTGTACAGCAGAAAGATGTTGCGGAACTCGTAGTCGAAAAGATCGCCGGTCGCCTGCCGCTTAAAGGCTTTCCATTCTTCCACCGGCTCCTCTATGCCGCGGATGCCGAAAGCGTAAAATTCGCCGTCCTGCAGGCACATGGTGTGGTACAGAAACCGCCACGGCACATCAAACCGGCCGCTGCGCAGGTAACGCAGGTCCTTGTCCAGCATGGTGTAGCAGATGGCCTCGGGCAGGCAGTCGTAGTGCTCGTTGGTAAAAAACAGCTCGCCGGTCACGGTGTCTGTGACGTGGCTGCGGTAGGAGTGCTGGATGAACCAGTACGCCGGGTCATCCCAGCGCAGGGTCAGCCGCCGCACCGGCTTTGCCGGGCCGGAAATATCAAACACATACAGCATGGGCGTGCTGGTGATGTAGGCCGGTACGCCGGCGGGGCCAAAGGCGTCCGCGCCCTCGCTGCAGTCGCCGGGGTTCACCGTCACGCCGATCAGGCTGCCGCCCAGATACAGGATGGGGCAGGGCGAGCGCTGATAAATGCCCTCGTCGGCGTACTCCCGCTGCCACGCGCCGCCGCCGCGGCTGGCGTACAGCTCAAAGCTGTTGCAGTTCCAGCCGGTGCGTTCTTCGATCAGCCTCGTGTGGGTGAAAAAGACGTCCTCGCCCACCCGCAGAATGGTGGAGCTGCCCGAGCACCACATGTTGTCCGCGTTGCCCACGCGGCCCCCGTTGGTGCAGATCGGCTGTTTGGTAAACTTCATGGCGGTCCTCCTTTCGCAGAAAAGGCTTGCTTTCTTACCGGATCCCCGGGATCACCCGGTATTTTGTGCGGGAGGCATATTCTTTATAGTCCGGCAGGCCGTTTTGCAGCATGCGGTCCGTCGCCCGCGGACGTTGGCGGCCGCGGTCTGTTTCAACGGCTGCCGCAGCGCATCCGCGGCGGTCACAGCAGCCCTTCCACCGGCTTTGCCATCACCACCACCGTGTCGCCCACAAGAGTGTGTGGGGCGTCCAGCGCTTCCAGCGTGCCCAGCACAACGGCGCGGTTGGCCTCCGTCAGCCAGATCTTGATGCTGTGGTAATCCCGGGCATTTTTCCACTCGCTGCCAAACTTTTCCCAGTGGGTGTCCCGGCGTTCCATCGTGCCTACCGAGGTGCGCAGCTCAAACGGGATCTCAATGCCCTCCTCCTCTGCGGAGAAAAACGCGCTGAACAGCTTGTTCCATTGCATGTTATCCATATCCGTCCGTTCCTTTCTGTGCCGTGCATCCAAACGCGCACGGTCGTTTTGTATATAAATTAACACATCGGCCGGATTTTTACAACCGTTCCAACCGCCGGAGCAGCAAAAAACGCAGAAAAGGCCGCCCTTGGCGACCTTTTTCGACAGGCTTAGTCCCGGCAGGATTACCTGCCGGGACTGCTTCGTGTATATGTTACAGCTAATGGTTTATAGTGCAGATTGGTGCTACGACATCATTGTATCTGCTTTTGATTTTCAAGAATCTGATTGCCGTTGGCATCAAATTCATTGTACCACACTGTGCCATCTGCCGCATAAAAGTATTGATAATCAGTATTTCCATTTCCGTCAGTGTCATATTCTACCAGATATGCACCATCTGAAACATTCCTGCGTTCAATATATTTTATACGGTTACCTGTTGCATCATAATACTCATCTTTGAATTCACCGTTTGCAAATACAGTATAGATCTGCTTTTGATCTCCGCTTTCATGGTAGAAATACTCTGTTCGGCTGCCATCATTTCCTGTAAAGATATGTTTTGTAACCAGGCCATTTTCGTCATAATATTTTTCACTGCAACCAGTTTCGCTATTGATTAAAGCGTATACTTTTTGTTTGTTGGCATTATAGATAAATTTGCTGCCGTTACTGTCGGTTTCAATGTAGCGAATCACGTTCCCGTCTGCATCTCTTTCTGCAGTTATATTATCCATCTGCTCCCATTCGTCAATCATATCATCCTGTATAACATTTCCTATAATATTTCCGTTTCCATCGTAATTTGTTTCTACAAATCCATTTTCGGTAAGAATTCTTTCTTGTATCAGTTGTTTTTGCGCATTATATATAAACTGGTTGCCGGCATCGTCTGTTTCGATATACCTTATTATATTGCCGTTTGTATCTCTTTCGACTGTAAATTCATCCAGCAGTTCCCAATCGTCCACGATGAAATCACCATTCGTAACAACCTTTTGCTCTGGCTGAATAAAAATATCATCCGAAGCAACCATATTTGCAGTAACACTTATATTTTTGCTGTCACTGAAGTCGTTGATTGCTGTTTCGAGACCATTGATTATTTGGCTGTCGTCAATTTCAGTACTGTTACCTGTTTGTACAGCGTAAGTGATTTGCAATTCATTATTTTTTACATATCCTTTGGCATAAAGCGCATCAAGTAATTCTGTAACGCCATCTTCAAACGAAGATGATAAAATGTTGATGTCAGAAAGCGCTTCTTTTGCATCTGAGTTCAAATACTTTATATCAATAATAATGAAATCATTATCAACAAAAATCTCAAACAATGGATTGATTTTCATTGTAATGGAGCATACATCCTGTTGCATTTGTACAGATTGTTGTTCCTGGGTTTTATGATCAGTACCACAAGCTACAAGAGTGAAACACGAGATTGCAACCAAAAACAAAGCAATAAGTCTTTTCATAAACTGTCCTCAAATATATATTACTGAATTTTACAAGTACCATGTATTATACAACCAATTTCCTGAAAACAAAAGTACCTGTGTCGTTTTTGTGAATGTTCGTTTACACTCTTACTTAAACGGGGCCGCCCAAACCCTGTCCCACGACCCCAAGGCATATCCCATTGAGACTATTGCTGTTGGCAAGGTCCACAACGTGGATTTTGACAATCGTGGCTACGTTGTGGCCATTGAACCCGCTGAGAAGTAACCGTGGGCATTTCCTGCTTGCAGAGTGACCGCTTTCAATTTGTTGAACGGAAAGGGCGCACTTCTATACACCACTCGGTGTAGTGCGTATTGTGCTGCAACACGGTTATGGAAAAAATCCAATCCTCCCTATGAAAATCTCACAGGGAGGACAGATTGTAGAAAAACCCCACTTTCGCGTAAAGGAAAGTGGGGTTTTTCTACAATCCGAAGGCCGCCCCGAAGGACGGCCTTCCCCGATGAGAAAGATATGAGAGGGAGGATGAGCTTTACGGTTATTTGCTCTGGACGTACCAGAAGTCCGCGCCGGGCAGCGCGCCGCCCACGGCCTGCGGGTTCTGCTCAAACAGGACGCTCAGATAGCCCTCAGCAGCGGCGGTCATGTCGGCGCCGGTCAGGCAGACGATGTTGCACTTGGGCAGGGCCTTTTCGGCGATGGCAGCCTTGACGATGCCGTACTTTTCCACCATGACGGAGGTCTCGGCGGGGTTGGTGTTGGCGTATTCGGTGGAGGCGGCGTACTCGTTCAGGAAGGCGGCCACGGCCTCGGGGTTGGCCTCGGCAAACTCGCGGCGCACCACCAGGCAGCCGGTGACAAGGCTGCTGCCGTTATCCAGTGCGTTCCACTCGGCGGTCAGGTCCAGCGCCACGCGCAGGTCCTCCAGCTGGGTGCCGGCAACGGTGACAAAGGGCTGGGGCAGCATGGCAACGGCGTTGTCCATGGCAGCCATGGCGGAAACCACCTCGGTGGCCTCGCTCTTCCATTCCACAGTGACGTCCTCGCCGATGGTCAGCCCGTGCTGCGCCAGCAGGTAGGTCAGGCTGTACTCCGGCGTGGTGCCCTTACCGGTGGCAAAAATGGTCTTGCCCTCCAGATCCGCCACGGAGTTGACGGTCTCGCCGCCTTTTTCCACCACGTACAGCACGCCCAGCGTGTTGACGGCCAGCATCTGGATGGCACCCTCGGTCTTGTTGTACAGCACGCTGGCCAGGTTCACCGGCACGGCGGCAATGTCCATCTTGCCCTGGATCAGCAGCGGGGTCAGCTCATCGGCAGCGGCGGCAATGGTGAAATCATAATCGTTGACGGTGGTGCCGGCCTCGGCGTCCTCCAGCAGCTTAACCATACCCATGGTGGTGGGGCCCTTCATGCCGCCAAGGCGGATCTCCATGCCCTCAAACAGGGTGACGTCCTCCCCGGGCAGGCTTTCGGCCTCGCTCTCGGCGGGGGTGCTTTCAACGGCGCTTTCCGCAACGGAGTCGGGAGCGCTTTCGGTCATGGCGTCCTCAGCGGGGGCGGCACAGCCGGCCAGCATGCCGCAAACCAGCGCGGCGCACAGCAGCAGGCTGAAAATTCGTTTCATTTTTTTCATGGTCAATACTCGCTTTCCCAATTTTAATAGGTTTGCGGCGGGCTTCCCGCCGTTCCGTAGTACAGTATACAGGTTCAGCCACATAAAATGCGTTGCAGATGCAACGGATAAAGCGAAATCCACACCTTTGTGCAAAAGCACAAAAAATTGTGCCGGGGGTGGCAAAAAATACAGCGGCGTATTATAATAAAACCACAGAAAGACCGCCGGCGTCCGTTTGGCGAAAACTGCACGCGAATGCAGTTCCGCGTGCGGTTTCGCAGAAATATGCCGACCGGCATCCCGCCGCAGCGAAAGGAGGAAGGCCAATGCCGCACAGCTCCTATATCCGTGTTGTGCCGCACAGTGAATGTGCCGTGCTTTTGCTGCACGGCGTCATGGGCACACCGCGCCATTTTGATTTCCTCATCGACTGCTTTCCGGCGGACTGGTCCGTTTACAACCTGCTGCTGGACGGTCACGGCGGCACCGTGGCCGATTTTTCCCGCACGAGCATGCTGCGCTGGCAGCGGCAGACTGACGCCGCGCTGGACGCACTGCGCAAACGGCATACGCGTATCGTGGTGGCGGCGCACTCCATGGGCTGCCTGCTGACACTGGCCTCGCTGCTGCGGGATAAAAGCGGCGTGTGCGGTACGCTGCTGCTTGCCCCGGCACTGTGCATCGGGGTAAAGCCCGCCGCCTGCGTCAATGCGCTGCGGGTGGCACTGGGCCGCATTTCTCCCCAACATACGCTGGCCGCCGCCATGCAGAAGGCCTGCGGCGTCACGCCGGAAAAACGCCTGTGGCGGTATCTGCCCGCGCTGCCGCGCTTTATCGAGCTGCTGGCCAAGGCGCGGCGGGTGCGCAGCCTGCTGCCGCTGGTGCAGACGCCCTGTATCGTGCTGCTCTCTCAAAAAGATGAGCTGGTCAGCCTGCGCACGGCCCGCTGCCTTGCGGGGCGTGCAGCCTTTGCGGTGCAGATCCTTGAACACTCCGGACATTTCCGTTACGCCCCGCAGGATCTTGCCGCGGTGCGTGCCGCCGTGCGGGCGCTGGTGTGTCTTGCACAGCCTGCCGACAAAAACACCGATGCCGGATAAACGCCGGCACCGGATAACGAACAGACTGCAACGACCCGAAAGGAGAGCACCATGACCGATCATCTCGCCGGCGGAGGACGCTGGCTCAAGGGCAACCTGCATACCCACACCACCGTTTCCGACGGCAAGCTCTCCCCGCGGGAGTGCATCCGCCTTTACAAAGAAAAAGGCTACGACTTTCTGTGCATCACCGATCACCACAAAACCCGTCTGGGCGGCGAAGAGGACGGCGTGCTCATTCTGGGCGGCGCCGAGCTGAACAACAACTGCTTTTCGCCGCGGGTCTGCTATCATATCACCGGCGCGGGGCTGCTGCGGCCGGTGGATGACATCCTGCCCACCGACGACCCGCAGAAAATGGTGGACGCCCTGCGCGCCGCGGGCGGGTTCGTCACGCTGGCGCATCCGGCGTGGTCGCTGATGACGGATGAAAACATCCGCGCGCTGCAGGGGTACGACGCCATCGAAATCTACAACGGCGTGTCGGAGTTTTACTCCGGCCGGGGGGATTCCTCCGTCCAGATGGACACCCTCGCCGCCGGCGGGCGGCTGGTGGGCGTCACCGCCGCGGACGACACCCATTTTTACGGCCCGGACGCCGGCAGCGGCTGGGTGATGGTCAATGCGGCGGCCTGCACCCGCGAGGCCATTCTGGACGCGCTTTACGCAAAACGCTATTACGCCACACAGGGGCCGCGGCTGCACAGCCTGTGCACGCTGGCGGACGGCCGCATCGCGGTGGAGACCTCGCCCCTTGTGCGCATTCTTTTCTATTCGGACACTTTCTTCAGCGCCCGGCGGGTGCACAACGCCCCCGAGGGCGGCACGCTGACGACGGCGGAATACACCCCCGGCCCGCAGGACACCTGGGTGCGGGTGGAGGGCGTGGACGCCGCCGGCAAGCGCGTTTGGAGCAATTACGTCGATCTGCGAAAAAAGGAGAATGCCTGTGATGACTGACGGATCTGTCCGCTGCGGAGCGGACCGCATTGAAGAATTTCCGCAGCTGTTCTCCTTCGTCGGGCTGACGCCGGTGCCCATCTGCCACGGCATGACCATCGGCGAGCTGGCGCTGTATTACAACGGCGAGCACGGCCTGGGCTGTGCGCTTTCCGTCATTCCGGTACGGAATTGGCGGCGGGAGATGTATTACGACGAGACCGGCCCGCGCAGGGCACCCGCTGGCACATCGACCTCACCAGCGGCAATTCCGACCTGCGGGATGGCGTGCTTTCCCCGCAGGAAATTCTGGAAAAATGGGAGAAGGAGGCACGGACCTTCCTGCCCATCCGCGAAGAATACCTCTTGTATTGAACCCGCCGGAGGCCCGGATGAACCCGCCGGAGGCCAGGCGCACATGCCCGGACGCCGCAGACCCCGCGGCCTTTTTAAAAAACCGTCCGGCAGTGGAATAATGTCCCGAAAGGAAAATCTCCCATGAAAAAACTGCAGTACAACTCGCCCGTCATCCTCAGCTTTTTTCTGCTCTCGCTTCTGGCGCTGGTGCTGGGCTACATCACCGGCGGCCGCACCACCTCGCTGCTGTTTTCCGTCTACCGTTTTTCGTGGAAAAACGTGCTGGGCTATGTGCGGCTGTTCGGGCATGTGCTGGGCCATGCCGACTGGCAGCATTTCATCGGCAACATGCTGCTGCTTCTGGTGGTGGGCCCGCCGCTGGAGGAAAAATACGGCTCCCGCGCGCTGCTGGTCGGCATTCTGATCACCGCTCTTGTCACCGGCGGGCTGCAGTGCCTGCTGTTCGGGCGGGCGGCGCTGCTGGGCGCAAGCGGCGTGGTGTTTATGCTTATCATGCTGTCCTCCTTCGCCGGCATGCGCGAAGGCCGCATCCCACTCACCCTCATCCTTGTGGCGGTGCTGTATCTGGGGCAGGAGATCCTCTCCGCGCTGTTCGTGCAGGACAACGTGGCCAACTTCATGCACCTTGCGGGCGGCGTCATCGGCACCGGCTACGGGTTTTACCTGCGCAGCCGGACGTGACAATTACCGCACGGCATATATAAACAGCCCCGATAAAACCGGCGGAAACACCGCTCAGAACCGATAAAAATACATGCAGGAGAACATCATCATGTTTACAAAAGAGCAGCTGAAAGCCCAGCTTTCCGAAATGGGTCTGAAGCCCACCGACACCGTCCTCGTCCACACCTCTCTGCGCGCCGTCGGCCCGGTGGAAAACGGCGCGGACGGCGTCATCGACGCCTTCTGCGAATACCTCTCCGACGGTCTGTTCCTTGTACCCACCCACACCTGGGGCACCGTTTCGCCGGCAAACCCGGTGTACGACGTCCGCACCGAAAAGCCCTGCATCGGCACGCTGCCCGCCGTGGCGGCCTTCCGCAGGGACGGCGTCCGCAGCATGAACCCCACCCACTCCATCTGGGCGCACGGTGCCCGGGCGGAGGAATTCCTCGCCGGTGAGGAAAGCGTCTACAACGGCACCGCGCCCCAAAGCTGCTGGGGCCGTCTGCGGTACGAAAACGCCAAGATCCTGCTCATCGGTGTCGGCAACGAGCGCAACACCTACATCCACGCCGTGGAGGAGACCCTCGGCGTGCCGGACCGCGTGGGCAAGCCTTTCGAGCTGACCTACGTCTACGCCGACGGCCATCAGCGCAAGGGCGTTGTGCGGCCCCACAGCTGCAGCAAATGCCCGGACGTCTCCGCCAACTTCCCCAATTTTGAAAAAGCCTTCAACACGCTGGGCGTACAGCATTTCGGCAAGCTGGGCAGCGCCGAGGTGCGCGTGGTGGATGCGGTAAAATGCTTTGACGTGCTGCAGCGGCTGTGGGCAAAGGCGGACTACGACCTGTGCGTGGAGCGCCGCGACGTGCCCGAAGAATATTATCTGTAACAAAAAGGAAGGTGTTTCTCATGCAATGGATCGCACTGGGTTACGGCTTTGCGCTGGGCGCGGCGCAGTTTCTGGTCATCCGCGCCGTGTGCAGACGTGCTTTTGCCAAAACCGATCCCGGCTCTGCCGTGCCGCTTATGCTGGCCATGGCGGGGTACGTGCTGGCGGCGGGTGCCGCGGTGTATCTGTTCGGCGAACAGCTCCTTTACGCCGGCGGCGGTCTGCTGGCGGGGCTGGTTCTGGCGGCTGCGGTGTGGTTTTTTGGCAAAATACGGCAGCTGAAGGACTGAATTTCGGGAAATTCTGCGAAAAAACCGCTGTTGGATTGACAAAATCGTCCGCTTGTTTTACTCTATTATAGAATACGGGCAGAAAAGTGCCCGCAGAGAAAGGAATCATTGTCGTGGAAGAAAATAAAGTCATCCCCGAAACCGAGGAAGGCGGCCTGAAAGAGCTGCTGAACGAGGTGAAGGAAGAGATCGCCGAAAAGATCGAAGAGGTCAAAGAGGAGCTGGGCGAGCTTTCTGCAGAAGCAGCAGACGAAGCTGCGGAAGAGCTGGCCGAGGTGAAAGAAGAACTGGCCGAAAAGCTGGAGGAGGCAAAAGAGGAGCTGGCTGAGGAAGCTGCCGAAGCGGCCGCCGCTGTCAGCAAAAAGACGGCGCGCCGCCTGTTCCTTGGCGCAGGCATGCTGGAGTGGGTCTCCACCTTCGCCTTCTGCAGCCTTATCCTGCACGCCGGCTACCTGCTGGGCCAGTCCGTCCAGCTGGGCGCAAGCGGCTTCGGTCTCATCACCACCGCCCTGTCCAACGTGTACTCCTGCATCTACATGGTCATGCTGCTGGTCTTTGGCGTGCTGACCGGTACCGTCGCCCGCAAAAAAGGCACCCTGTGCCTGCTGGCCCCCACTGCGCTGTACATCGGTCTCACCGTGTACAACCTCATCCGTCCCGTCACCCTGCTGGTGTCTCTGGCTACCTCTTATGCGCAGGGCAACGAAAACGCCATCCTCATGGCT
>CAZYRD010000034.1:1274-15846 GCA_964649475.1 uncultured Faecalibacterium sp. | reverse complement strand
TAAGACAGTGCCTTCCGCAGATAAGACAGTGCCTTCCGCAGATAAGACAGTGCCTTCCGCAGATAAGACAGTGCCTCCTGCAGATAAGGCAACACCTTATGCGGATAAAACGGTAAAAACGCAGCCGGTGCAAAAAACGCAGCCAAAGCCCGCAAAGCAGCCGGATCCGCTGGTGCGGCGCATTTTGGAAAACCTGCCTGCGGTGCTGCATATGGCAGGCCGCTTTGTGGGTGCGGTGCTGCGTTCGCTGCGCTTTAACCATCTTGAGGTCGTTGTACCGGTTTCCGGCGGTGCGCCGGATGAAATTGCCCGCAGAGTGGGCAAGGTCAACGCGTGGTTTTATGCCATCGTGTCGCCTTTGGAAAACGGCCTGCATCTCCGCTGGAAGCAGGTGCGCGTGTTTCCGGACTATAAAGAGGAATACAAAGAACAACTGCTGCTTGCCGGCTGTGTGCGCGGACAGCTGTTGCCTGTGGCTATCGCCGCGCTGCATCTTCTCGTTTCACTGAAAAAAGAAAATATCCTGTGACGCACACTGTGCGCCGCATATCATCCGAAAGGAGCATCAGACTATGATGAATAAAGAGGGACATCCCATCAACAATCTTATGGATGTGACGCTGCAGCGTATCCACGAGATGGCTGACGGCAACTCCGTCATTGGCAATCCCATCCATGCGGCAGACGGCACCATCGTTCTGCCGGTATCCAAGGTTTCGTACGGCTTCGCCACTGGCGGCAGTGATGTGGGCGCAAAAGCAGCCCGCGATATGTTTGGCGGCGGCTCCGGCGCAGGGGTATCCGTCACGCCTGTGGCGTTTCTGGTCATCCATCCCAGCGGCGAGGTGCGCCTGCTGCAGATCAACAGCCATGCCAATGCGCTGGACCGCGCACTGGAAATGATGCCCGATGCACTCAACCGCCTCAGCTCCATTGTGGCGGGCGGCAAAAAAGAGGAGGCCGCGGCTTCCGCGACGGAGGATCCCAACAATGCGTGACACCCGAATTCAGAAAGTCCTCAGTGAAATGGGACTGTGCAGCCGCCGCGCTGCAGAGCAGATCATTCTGGAAGGCCGCGTTACGCTGAACGGACGCCCCGTGCAGCTTGGCGACAAGATGGACACCATGAAGGACCATCTGGCGGTCGACGGCCAGACGGTACGCATCCCAAAAAAGAGCGAATATTACTATTATATGCTGCATAAGCCCCGCGGTTACGTCACTACCATGAGTGACGAGCGCGGCCGCAAGACGGTGGTGGATCTGCTGGAAGGCACGCCGGTGCGCGTGTATCCCATCGGCCGTCTGGACAAGGACAGCGAGGGCCTGCTGCTGTTCACCAACGACGGTGATTTCGCCAATATGCTCAGCCATCCGTCCCACGGCGTGTCCAAAACCTACCGCGTAACGGTGCACCCCAATGCCGATGAGGAAAAGATCGTTGAACTGAGCAACGGCGTGGTGCTGGATGACGGCGTACGCACCCAGCCTGCCACCGTGCGTGTCGCGGCGGACGAGCCGGGCCGCACCGTGATGGAGGTCACCATCAAAGAGGGCAAGAATCGGCAGATCCGCCGTATGTGCGAAGCGGTCGGTCTGGAGGTTGCGCGTCTGCGCCGCATCAGCTACGGTCCGGTGCGTCTTGGCATGCTGCCGCCGGGTAAATACCGCGAGCTGACCGGTCAGGAGATCGCTTCGCTGCGCGCCAGCGCCCAGAAGGCGACCAAGATCGCTGCGGAGAAAAAGGCAGTTGAGCGCAAAGCGGCCGCCTCCCGCGCGGGTAATGGCGGCCGTACAGGTGCGCGCAGCGGCGGTCCGGTGAACCGTGCGCGCGGTCAGCAGAAAAAGTGAGGTAATGTATCATGATCACCATGAAACCCATTCTGGAACCGGAAATTCTTGATATTTTCAATAAAGGCCGTTTTGACGGCGATGTGGAAGGCTTGATCATCAGTGACGGCACCGGCTGTCTGGGTCATTGTCTGTGGCGGCTGGACGGTACGTTGGCCGTCATTCTGGAAGCCAGCGTCAAGGATGCATCCCTGTTGGACGGCGCCATCCGCGCGGGTATTGCTGTTGCCCAGAATGCCGGAGCAGAAGGCTTTTGGGTGATGGACACCACCGAGCAGATGACCAAATGGCGCACGATCTTTTGCAAGGATACCGCTGCGCCCATTCCCTTTGAAACCATTTTCAGTCCCTGCTGCGGCTGAGTGTGAAATCCGTGTAAATTCCCGACGAAAAAGGTTCCGGCTTTGATAATTTTTTTGCAAAGTTGGTCGGAAAGTGCGCAAAAAACGCTTGTCCTTTTTGGGGGATTGTGTTACAATGAACTCGATTTGGAAATTTTTTTAGGAGGGCTGTGAATGAGCGATTCCGTTATGACGAAATTCTTTGACGAAGGCGCATATACCGCTCTGTTTGCCGGTAAAGAGGGCACCGTGAAGGCTGCGTTTGGCAGTGTGAACGGCTGTCCCGTTTACTGCGTGGAGCAGAACGGCGGCGCAATGAATGCCAAAGAAACCGAAAAAATGATCAAGGTGCTCGACCTTGCCGTGAAAACCGGTAATCCCGTCGTCACCTGGTACGATTCCAAGGGTTCCGACCTGAAAGACGGCCTGACCGCCCTGACCGATGCTGCACGGCTGAATGCAAAGATCGCCCAGGCCTCCGGCGTGGTGCCTCAGATCGCCGTGGTCACCGGCGTCTGCGGCGGCAATGCCGCGCTGGCTGCTGCCAACGCCGACATCTGCGTCGTTACCGAAGACTGCGAGCTGTTCCTGACTCCCGTGTTCACCGCACAGGCTGCCGGTGACAAGGGGGCCGCCAGCAGTGCCGCTGCTGCCGAAAAGGCCGGTGTTGCACATCTGGTGGTCAAGAATGCCGACGAGGCGATGGCTGCTGTCAGCCGTCTGGTCGCCATGCTTCCTGCCAACAATCTCAGCGGCGCCGCCTGCTTTGAGTATGCCGCTCCCGAGGCCTGTGACTGCATTGTCAAGTCCGTCATCGACGGCGGCAGCGCTGTCGAGCTGATGGCCGGCGTTGGCAAAAACGTCAAGACCCTGCTGGCCACGGTTGCCGGCAATGTATGCGGCGTTGTGGCCACCGCTCCCGAAAAGAACCTGTGCGGCGGCTGCGCCGCCAAGGCTGCCCGCTTTGTGCGTCTTTGCGACGCATTCGGCATCCCCGTGGTGACCGTGGTCAACACCGAGGGCTTTGTCAAGAGCAACACCGATGAGATCGCCGGCGGTCTGCGTCAGGCTGCCCGTCTGGCTGCTACTTACGCCGACGCCACCACCGCCAGGGTTGCAGTCGTTGCCGGCAAGGCCGTAGGCGCCGCCTACACAGCTCTGTGCAACGCCGACTACACTATCGTTACCGAGAAGGGCTTCATCGCCCCCATCGAGCCCACCGCTGCTGTCACCGTTCTGCATAAGGATGAGCTGGACGCCGGTAAGGATCTGGCCAAGGACACCGCCGCTCTGGCTGCCGCCTATGTGGCGGAAGAGTGCAGCGGCGATGCTTTGGTCGCCGCCGGTCTGGCTGACGCCGTGGCCGATTCCTCCAGCGTGCGCAACCATCTGGTCGCCGCTCTGGATATGCTCAGCTCCAAGCGCGTACAACGTCTGCCGAAGAAGCACGGCAATATGGCTCTGTAATAGAAAAAAGGAGGAAGAACTTGATGAAAACCTATACCATCACGGTCAATGGCACCGCTTATAATGTTGTTGTAGAAGAGACCAACGGCGTTGCTCCCGTGGCCGCCGCTCCTGTCGCTGCCCCCGTAGCTGCTCCCGCTCCCGCCGTTGCTCCGGCTGCTGCACCCGCCGCCGCTCCTGCTCCCGCTGCAGCTCCGGCTGCTCCCGCTGTTGGCGGCACCGCCGGTTCCACCCCCGTCAACGCTCCCATGCCCGGCAACATTCTGGACGTCAAAGTTGCCGTTGGTGACGCTGTCAAGTCAGGTCAGGTGCTGGTCATTCTGGAGGCCATGAAGATGGAGAACGACATCGTGGCTCCCTGCGACGGTGTTGTGGCTTCTGTCAATGTCCGCAAGGGCGATACCGCCAACGCCGGCGACGCTCTGGTCACTCTGAACTGATAACGCTCAGCCGACCGCTGCGAACAAAATTGACAGAAAGGGAAAAACAATATGGCTAATGTAAAAATTACCGAAGTGGCCCTGCGTGATGCGCATCAGAGTCTGTTTGCCACCCGCATGACCATGGATGATATGCTGCCCATTCTGCATGCCATGAACGAAGTAGGCTACTTCTCCGTGGAATGCTGGGGCGGCGCCACCTTTGACTCCTGCATCCGTTTTCTGGATGAGGATCCGTGGGATCGCCTGCGCACCCTGCGCCGTGAAATGCCCGACACCAAGCTGCAGATGCTGTTCCGCGGCCAGAATATGCTGGGGTACCGTCCCTATGCCGATGACGCTGTTGAGTACTTTGTACAGAAGAGCGTTGCCAACGGTATCGACATCCTGCGTATTTTCGACGCCCTGAACGACCCTCGCAATCTGCAGACTGCCATCAAGGCCGCCATCAAGGAAAACGCCCATGTGCAGGCCTGCATCTCCTATACTCTGAGCCCCGTGCATAACAACGAGTACTTCGCCAACTATGCCAAGACTCTGCAGGAGATGGGCGCTCACAGCATCTGCATTAAGGATATGGCCGGTCTGCTGACCCCGTACTCCACCGCTGAGCTGGTAAGCGCGCTGAAGAAGGATATTGACATCCCCGTCGACATCCACTCTCACTACACCTCCGGTCTGGCCTCCATGTCCATTCTCAAGGGCATCGAAGCCGGTGCCGATATCGTCGATACCTCCATTTCTCCGCTGTCTCTGGGCACCTCTCATATGCCCACCGAAAGTCTGGTCGCCGCCCTGCAGGGTACCGAGTATGACACCGGCCTTGACCTCAAGAAGCTGAATGTCGTGCGCGATCACTTTGCCAAGGTCCGCCAGAAATACGTGGACAACGGCCGTATCAGCCACAAGATGCTGGGCGTTGACGCCAACACCCTGCTGTATCAGGTTCCCGGCGGTATGCTGTCCAACCTGCTGGGTCAGCTGAAGGATGCCGGTAAGGAGGATAAGCTGGAAGAAGTTCTGGCCGAGATCCCCAATGTCCGTAAGGACTCCGGCTATCCGCCTCTGGTTACCCCCACCAGCCAGATCGTCGGCACACAGGCCGTGTTCAACGTGCTGATGGGCGAACGCTACAAGATGGTCACCAAGGAATTCAAGGCTATGGTCCGCGGCGAGTACGGTGCTACCCCTGCGCCCATCAACGAAGAGTTCCGCAAGATGATCATCGGCGATGACGAGCCCATCACCTGCCGCTTTGCAGATACACTGGAGCCCGAGATGGATAAGCTGCGCGAGCAGGCCAGCAAGTATATCCGTCAGGAAGAGGACGTGCTGACTTACGCCATGTTCCCGCAGGTTGCACCCAAGTTCTTTGAGAAGCGCAACCAAAAGCTGGTGGGCGTGGATGGCGATCACGTGGATTTTGCCAACCAGACCCATCCGGTTTGATTTGACTCAATAAGTAATAAATAGGCGTGTTGCAAAATGAAAATTTTGAAACACGCCACATGCGAAATTTCAATTCGTGTGAAAATTCCGCAGGAATTTCCTGTAATATTTGATGTTTTTGGCTCTGAAAAGCCAAAATACCGGCCCTGCAGTGGTCCGGCAAATCAAATTTGGTGGAGCTGTTGCAATTTTGCAACAGCTCCATTTTGCGTCCTGCATTCAGTTGCTCACTCGGTGACCTCGATAACGCTCACGGGGCAGGTATCGGCGGCTTTACGGGCGCATTCCTCCAGATTGGGCGGAACGGGGGAGAGCATAGCCTCGGCTTTTTCCTCGCTGTTCATGGCAAACAGCTCCGGACAGGTGCTTACGCACAGGCCGCAGCTGATGCATCCGGTCTGATCAACATCTACACGCATTGTTTCATCCTCCTGTTTTTTTGGCGGAAGTGTTCCACTTTTGTGGTGCTTTCAGTATGGGCGATTTGAAAGTTTGTAATCAAAATTTATGTTCGATTATGAAATAAAAGAGGATAGGGAAAAAGTACTTGTTTTACAGTGGGTTTTGTAGTATAATGAATACTAATTAGTGCAAATTATTATTTAAACATATAGAAGCAGAAACTGTTGGAGGTTCTTTGATGGACGAAAATAAGACAGTGGGCCGCAACGACGAGATCGAGGTCGATCTTCAGCGTGTGTTCAGTGCAATATTGAAAAAGGCATGGGTCGTCATGCTGGTTTCGGTGCTGTGCGCAGTGGTCACGTTTTTGATAACCTTTTTCTTTATCACGCCGAAGTACAAATCCTCGGCAATGTTCTACGTCAATAACAGCAAGCTTTCGGTCGGCGATATCTCGGTTGGTCTTTCTTCCAGCGATATCGTCGCATCCAAATATCTGGTTGATTCCTACATCGTCATTCTGGAAAGCCGCACGACCCTCAATGACGTTATTGATTACGCCGGGGTCGATCGTACTTATCAGGAACTGAAAGGAATGATCGAGGCGGAATCCGTGGATGAAACGGAAATTTTCCGTATCACCGTCACCAGTGAGGATCCGGAAGAAGCCGAGGAGATCGCCAATGCGATTGCTTACATTCTTCCCAAGCGTATTTCCAGCATCATTGAAGGTACGTCCTCCAAGGTGGTGGATGCTGCCATTGTTGCCTCGGAGCCCAGCTCGCCCAGCATGACGAAGAACACGCTCATTGGCTTTGCGCTGGGTTTCCTGCTCAGCATTGGCGTCATCGTGCTGCGTGTGATCTTTGATATCACCATCCGTGCGGAGGAAGATATCGAGCAGGTTTGCAAGCATCCCATTCTGGCCTCGGTGCCGGATATGGCCGCTCAGAACAAAGGCGGTTATTACAGTTACGGTTACGGCGGCAAGCCCCAAAGCGCGGAAAAGGTCACAGCAAACGGCCGCGAACCGATTCTGGTCGGCAGCGGTATCGGTTTTGCTGCGTCCGAAGCCTACAAGCTTCTGCGTACCAAGATCCAGTTCTCCTTCGCGGACGACAACAACTGCCGCGTGATCGGCATCACCAGTGCCCTTACCGGCGAAGGCAAGAGCCTTTCTTCGGTCAACTTGGCTTATACGCTTTCCCAGCTGGATAAGCGCGTTTTGCTGATCGACTGCGACATGCGCCGTCCCTCGCTGGCGACCAAGTTGCCGCTGGAGCGTCTGCACGGCCTGTCCAGCTATCTGTCCGGTCAGAGCCATATGGATACGCTGATCCAGAAGTGCGGACTGCAGAACGAAGAGGATGCGTTTGATGTGGTGTGGGCCGGCCGCAATCCGCCCAACCCGATGGAGCTGCTCAGCTCGGCCCGTATGGTGCGCATGCTGAACCGTCTGCGTGAGAAATACGACTATATCGTACTGGACTTCCCACCCATCGGCGAGGTTGGCGACGCGCTGGCGCTTGCCGGTCAGATCGACGGTATGCTGCTGGTGGTGCGCGAGAACTACTGCAATCGCGTTGTGCTTGGCGACGCGATCCGTCAGTTGGAGTTTGTCGGTGCAAAGGTCCTTGGCGTTGTGGTGAACTGTGTGGATGAGGAAGGTTCTCCCTACACCAAGAAGTATTATAAGAAGTATTCCAGGTACTCCAAATATTCCAAGTACGGATACAGCTATGCCGCCGCTGCTGCAAAAAGCACCGGCAGCAAAACCGCGAAAAAGGTCCCCATCGAGCGCCGCGAAACGAAAACCAATTTCAACAAGACGATGTGACGGGTAGCTGGTTATGATTGATTTTCACAGTCATATTCTGCCGCAGATCGACGATGGAAGCCATTCATTGGAAGAATCCATCGCAATGCTGCGTGCAGAGGCGGCACAGGGAATCACCCATGTGGTGGCTACGCCTCATTTTTACGCAAAGCATGATTCTCCGCAGCGGTTTCTGGAACGGCGTTACGAAGCTGAACAGCGCCTGCGGGAGGAGATGGCCAATCATGAAGGTCTTCCAAAACTGATTGTTGGTGCAGAGGTGCACTTTTTTCAGGGAATCAGTGAATCGGAAGCCTTGATGGAGTTGACAATTGCCGGGAAAAGGTGTATTCTAATAGAAATGAAACACACCTTTTGGACGGAGCACATGTATCAGGAACTGAAGGCGATCAGGGAGCAGCGAAATGTGATTCCCGTGATCGCACACGTGGATCGGTACATATCGCCGCTTCGGACGCATCACATACCGGAGCGCCTTGCGGAGCTTCCGGTGGCGGTGCAGGCAAATGCCAGTTTCTTTGTCCAGCCGTCTACGCGGCGCATGGCACTGCGTATGCTGGCGAAGGAACAGATCCATTTGCTTGGATCGGACTGCCACAATCTGACGGACAGAAAGCCCAATCTGGGAATGGCTGTCGGGCAGATCGAGGCAAATCTTGGTCAGAATGCTTTGGAACGGATCAAAGCGTTTGGACATACAATGTTAGGCAATAATTTTTAATTATTATAGAGGAGTTGAGCAAAATGAAAAAGATTATTAGCTTGCTGATGGTTCTGGTTATGTGCTTGAGCATGTCCGGTATGGCTTTGGCTGCCACTTCCAGCCCTGCTGGTGACGGTGCCGCCCCCACCACTCCCGCTACCCCTGATACGAGTGATGTGTTCTCTGTGGATCTGTGGGTTGCCGTGATGGTGATCGCTCTGGTCGCTCTGGTTGCCGTGGTTGTGTTCTATCGCAAGGCTCTGAAAAAGCAGTAATACAGGCTGAACAAACGGAAAAGGGTAATTATATGAACAGAAAGACGCTTTTACAGGCGTTGTTTGTTTGCATTGCCCTGGTGCTGGTGTTAGTCATTTTGTACAGTGGGCTTCAGATTTTGGAGTCCACTGTTTTTTTGAAAACACCGGATACCATGCAAACGACAACAAAGACAATAACAAAAGACGGTGTTTCCTATTATCCCCGGCAGGACATCACCGTCGTAATGCTGATGGGCATCAACCGAACAGGTCCGGTGCAGGAGACGGAATTCAACCACGGCGGCGCAGTGGATATGGTTTCGCTGATGATTTTTGACGAAAAATCGCAGGAGTGCAATCTTCTTGCGCTGAATCGCGATATGATGGTAGATATGCCGATCCTGAACGAGTACGGCAAAGAGGTCGGCGTTTATTACGGTCAGCTGGCGTATAGCCATACATATGGTGACGGCCTCGGGCTCAGCTGCGAGAACGTGCGTAAAACGGTGTCGAACCTGCTGAAAGGTGTCAGCGTGGACCATTATGTCGCGCTGAATATGGATACGATCGCACTGATCAACGATGCGGTGGGCGGTGTGACAGTTGAAGTTGTGGATGACTTTTCCCAGATCGACGCTTCCATTCCGATGGGGCGGGTGACGCTGCTTGGCGAACAGGCGGTACATTTTGTACAGGCACGCTGGTTTGTGGGAGATGAGCTGAATCTTTCGCGTATGAGACGTCAGGAAGAATATATGCGCAATTTTGTCCTGCAGCTTCGGCAGGCGATGGAGGAGCAGCCCAGCTTCGTGGTCTCCACCTATGAAGACGTGGCGGAGTACATTGTCACCGACTGCAGTGTGTCAGTCCTCAGCCGCATGGAAGAGGATTTTGGCGATTATGCGATCGGCGAGATGCTTTCGATCTCCGGCGAGAACGTTCTGGGCGAAGAGTTCTATGAATTTTATCCGGATGAGGAAGCACTGGAAGAATTGATCCTTCAGCTGTTCTACACGATAAAAGAATAAATGAGCTGCGGCTTTTGTTAAATGCCGCAGCAGCGGACGCAGCTGAAAAGGTCTGTTTTTGTATTTTTCGGCACGCGAGCGTGAGAAAGAGGTTGTTCCTGGTATGAAGAAAAAATGGTTGAAAGTATTGTGCTGCGTGCTGTCGGCGGTGGGACTTCTGGTTCTGCTGGTGCTTGCATCCGGCGAAAATCTGTACGGTGAGCGTGATGAAAGCGATACGGAAGCCGTGTCGGATGTGACGGTGTCATCGGTGGCTGAGAACGCTGTATCCGAGGGTGATGTGCCGGAGGAGGACTCTTCGGCCGTGGTCGGTATTGAAGAATGGGATGAGATCGAAGAGTCGCCTGCCGACAGCACGGCGGTATTTGACAGCGGACTGAAAGAGAGCGAAACCGGATCGACAAGCCGACCGGTGGAAAGTACCGGCGGCACTGCAGACGGTGTCGGGAACGGTTCTTCCGAAAACAGCGGCTCGCAGAGCTCGTCTTCCGATGCAGTCTCATCCGCTCCGGTTTCCGGACAGGAGCCTTCCACAGAAGACCAGACGATGTCTTTTGAAGCGTATCCTGCGCTGACCCCGCACCAGCAGCAGGAGTTCTATTTGAAATTTGAAACGCCGGAAGCCTTCCTTGACTGGTACGATGCGGCAAAGGCAAAGTACGAAGAGTCAATCGTTGAAGTTGAGGTCAATTCCGACGGTACGATCGATATCGGCGGGATCATTGAAGAGCAAAACGGTAAAAATGACGGATAATACGCAAAAAGCAGCGATAGCAACGGTTTATGCCGAGCTGGATGAGCTGATGCCGCTCATTCGTGAACAGCTTGCGGCAGGACGTATTGTACGGTTTTCACCCCGCGGCATCAGCATGCTGCCTATGCTGCGACAGGGGTTGGACAGCGTCGAACTGTCGCCGCTGCCGTCCCGGCTGAAAAAGTATGACCTTCCGCTGTATCAGCGGGACGACGGTCATTATGTGCTGCACCGCGTGGTGCGGACTGGCGACACCTACACCTGTGTGGGGGACAACCAGTTTGCGCTGGAGCCCGGTCTGCGGCACGATCAGATGATCGCACTGGTCACCGCTTTTTACCGCGAGGGCAAAAAGCATTCCGTTGCGGAACCGGGGTATCGGCTGTACTGCTTTGCGTGGCATTACAGCCGCGGGCTGCGCCGGTTCTGGCGCCGGGGCATCGGCTGGCTGCGGAGGCATTTGAAATGAAAAAAGTAAAAACGCTGCGGTGGCTTTTTGATCGGGTGAAACGGCGTATACCGGCAATCGTGCTGATGTGCGTGCTTCAGGTTGGCGGGGCATTGCTTGGCGTTGCCATGGCGCTGGGAACCAAGGAGATCATTGACGCAGCTGTTGTTGGCGATGCGGTGGCTTTTGGACGCGCATGTCTGCTGCAGGGCAGCGTGATGATCGGCTTGCTTTTGTGCCAGCTGTTCAGCCGCAATTTCAAAGAGATTTTGCTAGCCGAACTTGACCGGGACTGGAAACGCACCCTTGTGCATGGGCTGCTTCATGGTGAATACGCTGACGTCAAGGAGTATCACAGCGGCGAACTGATCAACCGCCTTAACAATGATGTGCGTCTTGTGAATGAAGGCATGCTGAACACCCTTCCCAATGTGTTGTCCATGCTGGCACGGCTGGCTGCCGTGATGGTGGTGCTGGCTGCAATGGACTGGCGCCTTACGGTGCTGATCGTGACGTTGGGCAGCGTTGTCGTGGCGGTCATGAGTCTGCTTCGCAGCAGGCTGAAAATACTTCATAAAAGGGTCAGCGAGCAGGAGGGCCGCGTCTCTGCTTTTTTGCAGGAAACGCTGGAAAACCTGCTGGTGGTTCAGGCGATGGACATTGCCGGCGAGATCGAACGGCGGGAGGAAACGTTGCTTGCGCACCGCTATGAAGTGCAACGCAAACGTAAAAACGCGACTCTGCTTGCCAACACCGGCATCAATGTTCTTTCTCTGGGCGCACGCTTTTTTGCGCTTTTGTGGTGTGCGGCACGGCTGCTGAATGGCAGAATTTCCTTTGGCTCGCTTACGGCGGTCACACAGCTGGTCGGCCAGCTTCAGGCGCCCATGGTAACGCTTTCCGGTATTATTCCGCAGTACATCGCCATGACCGCTTCCGCCGAGCGGCTGATGGAGCTGGAAGCGGTCGGCGGCAAGCCTGTACCGGTGCGCGAGGACATTGATCGTATGTACGCGCAGATGGAGACGCTCGGCGCGGAGGCGCTTACATTCTCTTACGGACGGGATCTCATACTGCAGCAGGCGTCGTTTGCTTTGCCGAAAGGCGCTTTTGCGGTGATCACCGGCCGTTCCGGCATTGGCAAAAGTACCCTGCTCAAGCTTCTGCTGGGAGTGTTCCGGCAGCAATCCGGGCAGCTTTTTGTACAATCCGGCTCGCAGCGCACTGCACTTGACCGCAGTACGCGCGGTTTGTTTGCGTATGTGCCGCAGGGGAATCTTCTGTTCAGCGGCACTCTGCGTGAAAATCTGACCGTCACAGCGCCGGATGCGTCGCCGGAGCAGATCAAACAGGCGCTGTATGTCAGCGCAATGGACGAGTTTTTGCCGCAGCTGCCACAGGGGTTGGATACCCAGCTGGGCGAAGGCGGCGCCGGGCTTTCGGAAGGACAGGCGCAGCGGCTGGCCATTGCGCGTGCCGTGCTGGGCGGCGCACCGGTGCTTCTTCTGGATGAATGCACATCGGCGCTGGATGAGCAGACCGAGAAAAAGGTACTGCAGCGGCTGCGTGCCCTGCCGGACCACACCTGTATTGCGGTAACGCATCGTCCGGCGGCGGTCGCTTTGTGTGACTGGCAGCTGGAGGTTGATGACCGGACGGTTTCGGTCCGGCGAAATAACGACTGAAAAGAACCCGAAGCCCGCGGTTTGCAGGCTTCGGGCTTTTTGGTTAATTGGCGGCGTTGAATGCCTGGATCATGGTGGCCCAGGTGTTCGGGCCTACGCGCCCGTCGACAGTCAGACGGTAGCGGGTCTGGAACGTCCGGACGAGGTATTCGGTGTTGGCGCCGAAAACACCGTCGATCGTAACAGCAAACAGTCCGGGAATGGCGCTGAGATAACTTTGGATAAAGCGCACGTTGTCACCGCTGGCACCACGGCTGATGACATAGCCGGGATAGGGCGTAGAGACATTGGTGAAACCACCGCTGGTCTGGGTGTTGTCCACTGCGATAATGCGGTTCCATGTCAGCGGGCCGATGACGCCGTCCGCTGCAAGTCCATGCTGGCGTTGAAAACGGATGGTGGCGTTGTACATGTTCTGACCAAAACGCCCGTCAACGGACTGCGTATTGATGGCGGTATATACCGTGGCCAGCCGGTTCAGGCGGGTCTGCATGTTGACAACATCCGTTCCGCTTGAGCCCCAGCGCAGGGGCGTGCCGGGATAAGTGTCAGGGTTCACAGTGTCACCTCCGTTGTTGTCGTTATCATCCGTGTCGTCGCACGGATCGGGGCACGGATCGGGGCAGGGATCGGGGCAGTGGTGCGGGCGATTGCACGGCTTTTGGCAGGGGTCGTGGTTCGCGCGTTTTGCGCAGGGGTCATCGCAGGGGTCAGGGCATACGGGCAGATCGGAAGAATTGCAGGGTTCGTTGTTCATGGTTATCGCCTCCTCGTACCATGGTATGCCTCTGCCGAATAGGGTGTGAAAAAGCATCTTGCGTATCAGGCGAATATCTGCTATGATAGAAACAAAACAGAGAACCGCTGCGATGATGTGGTTCTCCGCGAAAGATTTTTCACAAAAGGAGAACGATGATGGAGTGGCTGTATCAGGAGGACAATCTGGCGGCATCCGCGCTGCGACTGGAATATGTGGATTCGGTGGAGCGGCTGGTGACAAAGCGCCGTGAGCAGGCTGACGCTGCAAGGCAGGCGTATACGCAGGAAATCCTGAACGATCCCGAAAAAGCCCGCGCCCGCTTTGTGCAGATGCTGGGGTGGCCGCTGACGGAATATGCGCCCCAAAAGCCGCGGCAGGTACGCAGTACGCTGCTTTTTTCTTCGGATGAGATGAATATCCTGCGTGTTCAACTGGAGCTGTGGGAGGATTTCTGGTTCGGAGGTCTTCTGTTTTTGCATCCTGATGGATGTCGGCGGCCGTTTGTGCTTTCGCAGCACGGCGGCGGCGGAACGCCGGAACTTTGCAGCGGTTTGCTGGAGATGGGTTCGGTCAATTACAACGGAATGACGCAGCGGGCTTTTCATATGGGCGCCAATGTTTTTGCCCCGCAGCTTCTGCTGTGGCAGATAGATCTGTTTGGCGACGATCCCCAAAAGCCGCGCGGTGACATCGGCGCATTCCGGCGCGCTCAGGATATCAGTCTGAAAAATCTGGGCGGCTCCATCATGGCTCTGGAGCTTACCTGTCTGCGCAGGGTGCTGGATTATTTTGAGGATATGCCCTACGTCAAGCCGGGGGCGATCGGTATGGTCGGGCTTTCCTACGGCGGTCAGTATGCACTGCTGTTTCCTGCGGTGGAGCCGCGTGTGCAGGCTTCTCTTTCCAGCTGCTATTTCAATGACAGACATACCGTGGAGTGGAGCGATTACACGTGGTTTGGCGCAGGGGAGATGTTCTTTGATGAACAGATCGCCCTGCTGAGCCGTCCGCGCAGACTATGGATCCAGGCTGCAACCAACGACGAGATTTTCAGCGCGGAAGGTGCGCAGCGGGCGTGGGAACGGCTGAAGGCTCTTTCTGCGGACGACCTTTCGTGGGTGGATTTCCGGCTGTTTGAAGGCGTGCATGA
>CAZYRD010000034.1:0-1264 GCA_964649475.1 uncultured Faecalibacterium sp. | reverse complement strand
CGGACAGCTGCAGGCGCTGATGGATGTACTGAACAATAAATAAGTATATCCTTTTGGAATGGGTGTCTGCGCAAATGCCGTGAATCATTCTATGCGTATCAATTTGCACAAAACCGATTCAAAAAACGAATTTGTTTAAAACTGAACGAAATCGGTACATAATCAAGACGGAAGGGCATAGCACGGTCGATTTTTGCTATGCCCTTTAATTTGGTTTATTTGAGGCAAGCGGAAGAAACCCGCCGAGAGCTGCTCTCGGCAGTATAAATATTTTTAAAAGTTTGGTTGATTACATTCTTTCGACAGATTCAATCCCCAATACATACAGATGTTTTTCAAGTACCCGTTTTGTTATTTCGCACAGAGCAAGCAAAGATTGTTTTTTGTCTGTATCATCCTCGTTGATGATGTGGTTCTCTTGATAGAATTTTGAAAAAGCAACAGCTATTTTGTAAGCATTCTCGCATACAATGTTCGGGGCTTTCTCATTGTATGCGCTTACAAACGCATCACCACTTAATGAAAGCACCATTATCAAGTCGCGTTCGCTATCAGAATAGATACCGTTGATCTTTTTCTCCGACAACTCTGTGGTCGGTATTTTTCTGAATATTGAATTGATTCGTGCGATTACATATAAGAGATAAACTCCTGATTTTCCTTCAGATGCCATAAACTTATCAATGTCAAAGATACAATCTTTCGAGTAGTGATTTATAAGGTCTCCAAACTTAATAGCAGCAATACCTATTTTTTCTGCATTTTTTCTTCTTTCGTATTCATCAGAAACATTGGAGATTCTCATTTTTTGATAGGCATATTCTGTTACAGAGTCCAGAAGCTCAGATAATTGCATAACTCCACCGTCTCGCGTTTTAAATGGTTTTCCGTCCATACCATTTACTGTACCAAAACACAAATGAGTCAATTCTGTATTCTTCGGTACAAGTTCAGCTTTTCTGGCTGCGCGAAATACTTGAGTGAAATGCAAATTTTGTCTATGGTCGACTACATACCATATTTTATCGGGGTTAAAATCTCTTTGACGTTGAATGATTGTGGCCACATCTGTTGCAGCATAACCCTCGGAACCATTGGATTTGATAATTATTATCGGAGGAATGGTGCTCTTATCATCGTCTTCGGCTACCATAACCACCTGGGCTCCTTCGCTGTTTGTAAGAAGCTCTTTATCCCTAAGGATGTTTAATAATTCCGGTACATAATTACTTGAATCGCTCTCCCTATACCAGTAGTCAAAGGT
>CAZYRD010000033.1:0-15854 GCA_964649475.1 uncultured Faecalibacterium sp. | reverse complement strand
CCAAAAAGAACCTGCCCCGGGCACTGGTGATCGGAAGTGTCATCATCATTGCCGCGTACCTGCTGTATTACATCGGCGTTGCCGGCGGCGCCACCAATCAGGAGCTGATCGAAAAAGGCGCCACGGTGGCGTTTACCAATATTTTCGGCGGCGTGCTGGGCAATGTGCTCAACCTGTTCATCGCGGTTTCCTGCCTTGGCACGACCAACGGCCTGATGATGGGCTGCTGCCGCTGCATGTATTCGCTGGCGGAGCGCGGCGAGGGGCCTGACCCCGAAATGTATCTGCAGGTGGACAAACGTACCAACATGCCCGGCAACTCGTCCGTGGTTGCGCTTATGATCACTGCGGCATGGTTTCTGTATTTTTACGCCGCCAATCTGGCTTGCATCTGGGAAGGCCCGTTTGTGTTCGATTCCACCGAACTGCCCATCATCACCATTTACATGATGTACCTGCCCATGCTGTTCCAGTGGATGCGCAAGGAAAAGGACGAGCCGGTGATGCGCCGTTTTGTGCTGCCGGGTCTCGCCATGTGCGGCAGTGTGTTTATGATCGTGGCGTGCGTTTTCAGCCACGGCATCGCCTGCCTGTGGTATCTGATCGTTTTTGCGGCGATCATGGCCGCCGGCATTCTGCTGGATCACCGGCGCCGGAAAAAAGCGGCATCCCAAAAACAGGCATAAGAAAAATTCCGCGGCTGTGCCGCATTGCAAAAGGAGCAAAACAATGGATATTCTGGAGACCATCGAAGTATTTGACTGCCCTCTGTGTCAGGGGCCTGCCCTGCTGGAGGAGGACGGCGACACCATTTATGCCATGTGCATGGACTGCGGCGCGCACACCGTCGGCGCAGAGTTCGCCACCCCGCAGGAGCGAGAGCTTGCCGCCCGGAAGGCTGCCGCTTTGTGGAATCGCGGCAAGGTCATCCGCCCCGGAGTAGGGGAGTGAGCTGCCGTATATCATTCGAAAAAACAGGCTGCGTGTACAGTGCTCTGTAAGGTGACAGCGCTGTGTTCCAATGTATAAACAGTCGCCTCGGAATAATCAGGAAATGGCGGTAGAATGCAATGGCGTTTAAAAATCGTTTTTACAATTCGGATTTTCATCGCGTATTCAATTTCAAAACCGAAGAGAGCAAAGGCCGTTCGATGATCCTTCTGAACAGTCTTCTTGCCAACATCGCCAATGCGTTCATCACCGGTGCGCTGTACACCGCCTTTCTGGCGGAAAACGGCATTGACATCGTGCGGGTCGGCATCATCTCCTTCATCCCGTATATCTCGTGGGCGCTGTCCGTTTTTTCGCCCATGCTGCTGGCGAAGATCCGCCGCCGCCAGCGGATGCTGCTTTGCATGGATGTCGCGTACTATCTGTCGCTGATCGTGGCAACCACCATCATGCCTCTGTTTGTAAAGGATCCTTTGCAGAAGACCATCTGGTTTGCGGTGTTCACCTTCATCCCCAATGCGCTCAATGCGCTGTTGGGTTCGGGCTACACAAGCTGGATGCTGCGTTTCGTCCCGGAGGGACGGGATCTCAATGTTTTCACCGCGTACAACAATATGGTCGCGCTGGTGTTCGGCAATGCTGCGGGTCTGGTTGCCAGTCTGGCTGCCACGGCGCTGGCGGCCAGCGCCAACCAGTACTGGTTCCTGTTCTGGATCCGCATCGCCTCTGCCGTGCTGTTCCTGACCGCTTCCGCCGTGATCTATCTGGTTCCGAAGGAAGTGCCGATGGAGCTGCCCCAAAAGGCGCCGACTCCGCTGCACGTCATCACCGAGCCAATAAAATACAAACCGTTTCTGTTTACGGCGCTGATCCCCGCGGCGTGGGGCATCGTCACCGGCCTGAACAGCAATACATACACCTACTACCTGCTGGAGACCGTTCGGGTTCCCATCGTTTACGTGTATCTGAATCCGCTGTTCGTCGTGCTGGTCAGTCTGGTTTTGTCCGGCGTGTTCCGCAGGCTGACGGATCTGATCTCTCCCTATGCAATGGTGGCGCTTTTTGCGGCGCTGTATGGTGTTCTGGAGATCTTCAACATTTTTGTCGCGCCGGGAAGGGTGGGGCTGTACCTTGCGCTGGCTTTGCCGGGTGCGCTGGTCGGCGTTGCCTTCTCCATGGGATATAACAGTCTGTTCTATCTCAACCTGCCGCAGGGCGGCAACAAGGATCTGTTTGCGATTTTCTGGAATATGGTCAGCAACGTGGCGGTGTTTGTGGGGGCGGCCATCGGTACATGGCTGCTGTCGGTTTTTGAAAACCACGGCATATACCGCATTGCCGGCATGGATTTTTACGGTTCGCAGCTGATCTGCGTCATCAAGGTGGTTTTGTTCTTTGCGCTGGCGTTCTTTGTGATGAAGCTTACCCCGATGCTGCGCAAAACCGCAAGCAGCGAACGATAAACGAAGAAAAGACAGCCTTCCCGTGCGGAGGGCTGTTTTTTTGCGCAAAAAAACATAACGCAGCCGCAGTGGATTACAAACGCCCGTTCCGGACTATACTGGAGGGCGAGAAGCTTTTTGAAGGAGGCGAAGCAGATGCTGCGTTATGTGAAAAAACTGCTGGCTGCCGGTCGTCTGCGCCGGCAGAGGAATGCTGTGAAAAAGCAGGAACAGCTGGATGCCCAGCGCCTGCGGGGAGAGCTGGAGGACTGCCGGCGTCAGCTGAATAATCTGGAAAGCTGGTTTGATCTGGCCTGCGACCCGTACACCATCGATTGCTGCATCTACCAGCGCCGGGCCCTGCAGGCGAGGTATGACGGTCTGCTGCTGCAGGCGCGGCAGCGTTTTGCGGCGCCGGAAAAAGAGGAGGCTGGTTCTGCGGCTGCAGTGCTGCGCATAAAATAAAAAAGTACGCAGAAGTGTATTTCCGCGTGTCGATTCTGTGGAACGCCGTTGTGATCCGGCGGCGGTTTTCTGTGAGGGAGGTGCGGCGATGCTGCTTTGGGTGATTGCGGGCGCGGGCGCGGCGGCAGCGGCGCTTGCAGCGGTGCGGCAGCGCAGACCGCTGCGGCAGGCGGGGCTTTCGGCGCTGTGCGGCTGCTGTGCGCTGGGGTTGGTGAACGTGCTGACGCCCTATACCGGTGTCAGTATCGCACTCAACTATGCCACGGCGTTTACCGCGGCGGTGCTGGGGGTGCCGGGGGTGGTCCTGCTGCTGGCGGTGCGGCCGTTTCTAAGCTGAAAAAATCCGGATGGCAGAAGCAGCTGCCATCCGGTAAGCTTTTTTGGGGAAAAAGGGCTCAGTCCTCTTCGATGCCGCGGATGCGTTCCATAACGTCCGTGCAGCTGATAAAGCGGGTCACAAGCTCCTCGTCGGTGTCGTCGTACAGGGTGCGCATGGCGATCTGGAAGTTGGCGAAGAACTCCTGCGCGGGAACAGTCTCGCCCTCGGCGTTGTATACGTTGCCGACCAGCTCAAGGCTGTTCATCAGGTCGGAATCGCCCCACAGCGTGTACATTTTTTCGTAGTCGTCCCGTTCTTCCTCAGCGGGATAGTAATAAGGGCTGTCAAGAAAGCTGAAGATGGGGACGTTTTCCTGCAGGGATTCAAAATCGTCCGTGATGAAGATGATGGAGTCGCTGACCGAGAGATCGGTGGAGATGCGCATTTCTGCGGACATGGTGTCCTCGTTGCCCTGTACGGTGCTGTCCAGGTTGGCGATGGTGCGGTTGCGGCTGTAATCCAGCTGATAGAATGCAATGTTGACACGCACGTGCCCGTCTTTGTTCACGTCCTCCAGCTCGGCTTCCAGCGCGGTCTCCATGGAGGAGAGCAGGTCTTCGTTGATGTAGACCGGGGTGATCAGCGCAAACTGATAGTCCGGCAGGATCCGGGTGCGGACGTCATGGATAAGCCAGATGGCCAGCGCGGCAAGAAAAACCGCAAGGGCAACGTGCAGCTTGTGATAATGGAACCAGTTGGAGACGGCCTCCTTCCGGGTAAGCGTTATTTCTTCTTCCGGCACCAGGTCCTCTTTTTCAATGTTCAGCGTATAACGGGGGCTAGCCAAAAAAATCACATCCTTTAAACTGTGTACAGCGGCCGCTGTCTGTTTTTTATTATAGCATGAATTTATAAAAGAGTATATCATTTTTTATGAAAAAAGAATGAAGAAACCGGTAAAACGGCATGAGAGAACCGCGGACGGCATAGGCTGTACGGAAAGGGGGAGCGCGGATATATGGAAAAACATACGGAAGAAGGGATGCCGGCACCGCGGCAGGAGCATCGTCTGCAGCTGGTGGACCGCGGTCGGCTGGTTCTGACGGGCGTACAGGAGGTCTCAGCTTACGACGCGTATTCCGCCACGCTGGAAACCGCCTGCGGCACGCTGGTGGTGGGCGGAAGCGGCATCCGCGTGCGGGAGTTTTCCGCCGAAAGCGGCGAAGCCCGCATTGAGGGTGAGGTGGAGTACCTGCAGTATCAGGGAAGAAAAAAGGGCGAAAAACAGGAGGGGCTGTTTCGGCGGCTTCTGCGGTGACGCCGTATGGTCGCGCAGATTCCGCTGCTGTGGCAGCTGACGGATCTTTTCTGTGCAATGGGGCTGGGGTTTCTGTACGGCTTTTTGTATCTGCTGCTGTGCGGACTGCTGCGCAAAAAGCCCGCAGCACCGTTTGCGGCGGAGATCCCCCGTGTGTTTGGCACGGAACAGCGGCTGCGCAGGCGGCGGCAGCTGCAGAAAAAGCTGCGGAAAACCGTGGTGTTTCTGGCGCAGGCACTGTTTGCGTTTGCCTGCTGCATTTTTACCCGCGCATGGGTGCTTACCGCCAGCCGCGCCGCACAGCTGCGCTGGAGCATGCTTGTTGGGGTGGTTTTGGGGTTCCGGGCGTTTTTTGCCGGAATGCTTCCGGTGCTGAAGCATGTGCAGAAAAAGATTGCGCGCATCTGCGCTCCGGTGCGGAAACTGTGCGGCGGCATCGCAGCGCGCAGCCACCGGCACCGGCTGCAGGCGCGTGAGCGGCACCGCCTGCGTTTTCAAAAACGGGAGGACCGACGCACGGAGCGGCAAAATGCCCGCCTGCAGGCGGAACAGGCGGCAATGCAGCAAAAAAATCAAAAAGAATTTGAGAAAATCGGGCAAAAGGAGTTGCAAATACAGCGGAAGGTGTATTATAATAATCTATAACTAAAGTTGTCCTTTGCGGCAGCGCGCCGGAAGGCGGAGAAAGAAACGGAAAGGAGGTCGGCAGTCATGGAATATACAAGACCGGAAAAAAAGAAAAAAGCGACGGCCGGCGGCCTTTTCGGGGTGATTTCCCGTCTGCTGATCCTGGTTTTCTGCGGTTATCTGCTGGTCAGCCTTGTATCCAACGAGCTGGACATCATGATCAAAAACCAGCAGGTGGCTTCACTGGAACAGCAGATCGCCCAGCAGCAGGCAGCTTCGCTGGAGCTGCAGCGTTTGTTGGAGTCCGGTGACGATATCGGCGATTATTATGAGAAGATCGCCCGCGAAAAACTGGGATATTCTTTCCCGGACGAACAGATTTTTGTGGATATCAACGGTCAGTGAAAACGAAGCCGCCGTTCAAAATCCGGCGGTCTCGCCGTATTGCCTGCCAGCCCTTTTTTGGGCTGGCATTTTGGTTCCCGCAAACGGAGGATGCCCGTTTGCGCAAAAGCGGAGTGCGCTTTGTGCGTTCCGCAATTTAACAGGGTAAGGAGCATATTGTTTTCAATGCAGATCGAAGCAGGTATGATACTGGAAGGCCGCGTCACCGGAATCAAGCCGTTTGGCGCGTTTGTGGAACTGGAGCCCGGTGTCAGCGGCATGGTGCATATTTCGGAGGTCGCAGCCGGATATGTGGAAAACATCGCCGACGTCCTTCAGATGGGGCAGGCCGTTAAGGTGAAGGTGCTCTCGGTTTCGCCGGAGGGAAAAATTGCGCTGTCTATCCGCAAAGCAGAGCCGGCCGCGCAGCAGCAGAGGGAGAACCGTCCCCGTGCAAAAACCGCACCCCGGCGGGATGCGCGCGAAGCGCCCCGCGTGTGGCAGCCGCCCCGTCCGCAGGCAGAGCCCGCAAACCTCAGCTTTGAGGATATGATGAGCCGTTACAAACAGCGCAGCGAGGAAAAAATAAGCGATCTGAACCGCGGCACCGAAAACCGCCGCGGAGGCCGCCGGAAATAACCGAAAAACACGACCGGCGCCGTACAACGCAGCGCCGGTTTGCTTTTATGAAAATACCGCCGGGGCTTGTGTACCGGCGGCAGACGGATTATAATGTAGAAAACGATGTGGATGCAGGAGGACGTACCATGGTGAAACTGGGACTGATCGGCTGTGGAAATATGGGCGGCGCGCTGGCAAGGGCGGCTGTGCAGGCCCTGCCGGCAAAAGAGCTTCTGCTGGCTAACCGTACGCCCGCCAAGGCGCAGGCGCTGGCGCAGCAGCTGGGCGGCTGCGCGGTGGGCAGCAATGCGGACGTCGCCGCGCAGGCGCAGTACGTTTTGCTCGGCGTCAAGCCGCAGATGATGGCGGATATGCTGGCGGGCGTTGCGCCGGTGCTGGCAAAACGCGCCGCCGCAGGCGACCGCTTTGTGCTGGTAAGTATGGCGGCGGGCCTTACCTGCGCCCAGCTGCGCGCGCTGGCGGGCGGCGAATACCCTGTGCTGCGCATTATGCCCAACACGCCCTCGGCCATCGGCAAAGGGATGACGACCTATTGCGCCGTCGGCGTGGAAGAGGCGGAGCTGGAAGAGTTTCTGACCGTGATGGCCGCTGCGGGCCGTTTTGACGCATTGGAAGAGCGCCTGATGGATGCAGCCTCCGCCGTGGCGGGCTGCAGCCCTGCGTTCGTGTATCAGTTCATCGAGGCGCTGGCCGACGGCGGCGTGGAGTGCGGCCTGCCCCGCGCAAAGGCGCTGCAGTATGCAGCCGCCGCGGTGGAAGGCGCCGCGGCACTGGTGCTGCAAAGCGGGCGGCATCCCGGTGCGCTGAAGGACGCGGTGTGCAGCCCCGGCGGCAGCACCATCGCCGGTGTGCATGCACTGGAACGCGGCGGTATGCGTGCCGCGGTGATGGATGCCGTGACTTCTGCCGCCGCCCGCGGTGCGGCGCTTGGCAAAGAAGCGGCAAACAAATAACCGTTTTGTAAGAATTTTTCGCTTACATCAACGCAAAAAGTATGGTATAATAATTGTATGCAACGCGCGGTTTGACAACGTAAGTCCAGTTGTCGAACCGCGCGTTTTTTATCGGACTGCGGTGTTGGTTTTCAATCAGGAGGGTACTGTTATGTTCAATGTGGGTGATCTGATCGTGTACGGCGGCGTGGGTATCTGCCGTGTGGAGGGTGTGGGCAAGCTGGCGCATCCCATTCCCGGACAGGACAAAAACCGTCTGTATTATACCATGCGTCCCCTGCGCGAAGGCGGCGTGGTGTATACTCCGGTGGACACTACGGTCTTTATGCGGCCGGTGATGAACAGAGTGGAGGCGGAAAAGCTGATCGATTCGCTGCCGCAGGTGGAGGAACTGGAGCTGGACAGTGCCGACTACCGTCAGCTGGCCGAAAATTACCGCGCCGTGCTGCACACCTACCGCACGGAGGATCTGCTTCGCCTGCTGAAAACGGTGTGGCTGCGTCAGCGCCGCTGCAAGGAGCAGAAAAAGATGCTTGGCAAGGTGGACCGGCAGTTCCAGCAGACGGCGGAGCGCTTTCTGTACGAGGAGCTCGCCTGCGCGCTGGAGATCGCCCCGGATCAGGTGGAGGCGTACATCCAGCAGCGGATGGATATGGCAGAATGAAAAAAGGCTGTGCGGTGAAAACTGCACAGTCTTTTTCTTTCAAGGTATCGCTTATTGTACAATCGGTTATTAAAAAACCGATTATATCTTTACAACAAATCCGGACTGTGGTAAAATGAGAAAAAATCCGCGCGGAGCAGCTGCAGAGCGTCCGTGCTGTTTTACCGGGAAGGGGGCGGTCGCTGTGGCGGTCTCTGCAAAATTTGTCCGTGCTCAGCTGGGGCTGCTGTCGCCGCTGCTGACCAACGCCTCGCTGGAGTATGTGCGCAAGGGTCAGGAAAAGATCGGCGAACTGATGGGTTTTGCCCACAGGGACAAGGTCATTGTGCGGCAGCACGGTTTTGCCGCATTTGCGGGCGCATGGGTCATCCCGCAGGACGAGCGCCGCTCCGGCGTTATGCTGTATCTGCACGGCGGCGGCTACACCTGCGGCGATCTGGAATACGCCAAAGGCGTGGGGTCCACGCTGGCGGTGGAATGCGGCATGCGTGTATTCTGCGCTGCGTACCGGCTGGCGCCGGAGCACCCGTTTCCTGCTGCGCTGGAGGATGCGCTGGAAGCCTACCGTTATCTGCTTTCCAAGGGGTATTCGGCGCAGCAGATCGTCCTTTGCGGCGAAAGCGCCGGCGGCGGGCTGGCGTATGCGCTGTGCCTGAAGCTGAAAGAGCTGGCCGAACCGCTGCCCGGCGGCATTGTGGCCATCTCGCCGTGGAGCGACCTCACCGCTTCCGGGGGCTCTTATCAGACCAATAAAGAAAAAGACTGCTCCATGCGGCAGACGCTGCTGGACTATTATGCCGACTGCTACACAGCCGACCGCAGAGGACCTCTGGTCTCGCCGCTGTTCGGTGCGCTGGAGGAAATGCCTCCCTCGCTGCTTCTGGCGGGCGGGGATGAGATCATGCTGGATGACGCACGGCAGCTGCACGAAAAGCTGCTTGCCTGCGGCTGCAAAAGCCAGCTTCTGGTGCGGCCGGAACGCTGGCATGCCTATCTGCTGTACGGTCTGGCGGAGGACGCCGAGGATTTTGACGCCGTCAACCGTTTTTTGAATCAGGAGATCGCACCGGAGCGCCGGCTGCGCTGGATGAAGCTGGACAACGCCGCCAAGATCTATCCCGCGGCACTCAGCCGCAGCTGGAGCAACGTGTTCCGGCTTTCGGCGACGCTTTGCGAGCCGGTGGACGCCGCCGTGCTGCGCAATGCGCTGGAAGTGACGGTACGGCGGTTTCCGTCCATTGCGGTGCGGCTGCGGCGGGGCGTGTTCTGGTACTATCTGGAGCAGATCCCCCATGCGCCGGAGCTGCAGCCGGAGCGCAGCTGGCCGCTTTCCCGTATGTGCCGGCAGGATATCCGCCGCTGCGCCTTCCGTGTGATCGCGTGGCATGACCGCATCGCGGTGGAATTTTTCCATGCAGTGACGGACGGTACCGGCGGTATGATCTTCCTCAAATCTCTGCTGGCAGAGTATCTGCAGCAGAAATACGGCGTGCGTATTCCGGCGGAAAACGGTGTGCTGGGTCGGTTGGAGGAGCCTTCCCGTGCAGAGCTGGAGGACAGCTTTCTGAAATACGCCGGGCGGGTGAGAGCCAGCCGTCGCGAGGCCACGGCGTGGCATCTTTCCGGCACGCCGGAAACGGACGGCTTCCTGCACCTCACCTGCTTCACCGTGCCGGTGGCGGCAGTGCTGGAACAGGCCCACGCCTATGGCGTCAGCCTGACGGCGTATATTGCGGCTGCCATGCTGATGGCACTGCAGAACCTGCAGCGCAAAAAAGTGCGCCTTCGCCTGCGGCGGCGTCCGCTGAAGGTGCTGCTGCCGGTCAATCTGCGGACGCTGTTCGGCAGCCGCACGCTGCGCAATTTTGCACTGTACACCACGCCGGGCATCGACCCCCGTCTGGGGCGCTACACCTTTGAAGAGATCCTGCGCATCGTACATCACCACATGGGGCTGGAGGTCAACGCCAAAACCATGGCCAGCCGCATTGCCACCAACGTCAACAGCGAGCGGATGCTTCTGGTCAAAATTCTGCCGCTGTTTATCAAAAACATCGTGATGAAAGCAGTGTTTGATGCGGTGGGCGAGTGCAAATCCTGCCTCAGCCTGTCCAATCTGGGGGCGGTGAAGCTTCCCGAGGCCATGCAGCCGTATGTGAAGCGCATGGATTTCATCATCGGGCCGCAGGCGCACGCCCCGCACAACTGCGGTGTGCTGTCCTACGGCGACACGCTGTATATCAACTTCATCCGAAACATCCGCGAGCCGGAACTGGAAGCGCATTTCTTTGCCGTGCTGCGGGATCTTGGCCTGCCCGTACAGGTGCAGAGCAACAGCAGGGAGGAGCCCTGAGGTGTCTTTCCCTTTGAAAAAGGAGGATGTGAATAGATGTATTGCATCAACTGTGGCGTCAAACTGGCCGACAGCGAACCCAAATGCCCGCTTTGCGGCACGGCGGTGTTTCATCCCGAGCTGGTCCGTCCCGAAGGCGGGCGCCTGTACCCCGCCAACAGCAAGCCCGCGCCGCGGACGAACGTCTGGGGCGTGATGACGGTGCTTACAGTGCTGTTTCTGCTGCCGGCGGCCATCGTCCTGCTGTGTGACGTGCTGCTTTCCGGCAGCGTTACGTGGTCGGGCTACGTGGTGGGCAGCATGATCGTTGCCTACATCGGCCTGTTTTTGCCCCAGTGGTTTGCAAAGGCAAACCCGGCGATCTTTGTACCCGCTGCCTTTGCGGCGGTGGGGGTGTTTTTGCTGTATATCTCCTGTGCAACGGGCGGCGGCTGGTTTTTAAGCTTTGCGTTCCCCGTCACCGGCGGCGCGGCGCTCATCGCCACCGCAGTGGCGGCGCTGCTGCGCTATGTGCGCGGCGGGCGGCTGTATATCATCGGCGGCGCGTGCGTTGCCTCCGGCTGCTTTATGCTGCTGGTGGAGTTTCTGCTCAACCATACTTTTGGATTGACGCATGGCTTTGTCTGGGCGTGGTATCCTCTGCTGGTGCTGTGCGTCGTGGGCGGGCTGCTGCTGTTTCTGGCAGTGTGCCGGCCCGCGCGGGAGTCGCTGCAGCGGCGGCTCTTTCTGTAAAAAGCGGAACGAAAGCGAGGTGACCCGCTGTGCTGCTTTCTGTTTCGCGCCGGACGGATATCCCCGCGTGCTACGCCGAATGGTTTATGGGGCGTGTGCGCGCAGGCGAGGTGTACACCCGCAATCCGCGCAATCCGGCGCAGCTTACCCGCGTGCCGCTTTCGCCGCAGGTGGTGGACGGCATCGTGTTCTGGAGCAAGGACCCCGCGCCGCTTGAGCCGTATCTGGAAGAGCTGACCGCTATGGGCTATGCATGGTACATACAGCTTACGCTGACGCCCTACGATGGCAGCATCGAGCGCGGCCTGCGCCCGAAAGAGGCCATTGAGGAGACCTTTCTCCGGCTTGCCGCCCGTTTTGGGGCGCAGCGGCTGGTGTGGCGGTATGACCCCATTCTGCTGACGGAGGCGCAGGACGCTGCATGGCACAGGGCGCAGTTCGAGCGCCTGTGCAAAAAGCTGTGCGGCTGCACGGATACCGTGACCGTCAGCTTTGTGGACACATACGGCAAAACGGACGCCCGCTGGCGTGCGCCGACGCCTGCCGAGGAAGCGGAGCTTGCCGCGTTCATCGGCGAATGTGCGCCCCGCTACGGCATGAAGCCCGTGGCCTGCTGCGAGCAGCAAAGCCGTCTGGCGGCTTTCGGCATCGGTCAGGCGGCCTGCATCGACGCCGACCGTATTGCCGCTATCGGCGGCTGGCCGCTGAAAGTGCAGAAGGACAAAAACCAGCGCTTGGGCTGCGGCTGTGCCGCGACGGTGGATATCGGCGTGTACGACACCTGCACCAACGGGTGCATTTACTGTTACGCCACGCACGACAAAAACGGCAGCCGTGCCGCCCGCGCGGCTGCTGCGCACGACCCCGCCTCGCCGCTGCTTTGCGGGCAGCTCCGCCCCGGCGAAACGCCGCGGGAATACCCCGCCGAAAGCCTGCGTATTCTGCAGCAGAGCCTGTTTGATTGAACCGATTGCGCAAATCGAAAAGATCCCCGCGCCGCCTCATGCAAAAAGGGCAGCGCGGGGATCTTTGGTTTGCAGGCAATGTGTTCCGTGAGAAAAATCATCCGATGACAAAATCATCCGTCACCCGGCGGCGCTCGACGCGGCCTTCAAACAGCGCCGGAAGCGAGAGGTAAAAATACTCGTGGCCGTTGTCGCCTACACGCTGCACGAGGGCTTCGGCGCCAAAGACGGCAATGACGGCGGGAGAGTCGTGCGTGTCGGTGAACGGAAGCTCTTTTACCTGACCGGTGGTGGTGTCGCAGATGTGGTAAAGCTCTTTGTGATCGCTCCACTGGCGCAGCAGCAGGTAATCGCCCATAAGCTCCATGTGGGTCAGTGAGCTGCCGGGGGTGTCGTCCGGCAGGAAAAAGCCGGAAAGGGCGGGCAGGACCTCGCCGGTGAACAGGTCCTGACCGGTGACCTGCAGGCCGTTTTCCTGCCAGTTGGCACGCCACAGGCGGCCGTTTTCAATATCCGCAAGGTTGAGGTCGTCTTCGTGCCCGTCGTAAATACAGTTCAGGGCGTTGGTGGAAAGATCAAGTGCAAACAGCACCTCGCGCCAGCCGGCGTCGTGGGGCTGCAGGCCGGCTTCGGTCTCGATGACGGTGTTGGCGTTGGTGTACAGCGAAAACAGCAGGTAGTTTTCCAGCCGGCCGATCAGAGTAACGTCGTGGAGGAAAAAATCGAGTTCCTCAGCTTTGCCGCTGTTGACATCAATGCGGTACAATCCGTAGCGGATCGGTCCATACTTCGCAGTTTCGTTGCCGGTACGGTGCATGACGTAAACGGTATCTCCGTCGGCGACGGCGCTGGTGATATGCCCGGTCACGGTGTCGTCGAAGGCGTGGACGGTGCGGACGGTGGGGTAGACCTGCCCGATGACGTTGCACCGGCCGTTTGAATCATAGGGAAGAGAGTAGACGCTGCCGCCGCCGGCAAAGATCTGGCAAAGGAACGGTTCGCCGGTGCGGGCGGTGCAGCCTTCGGCGTCAGGCAGGTGAGTGCAGCCCTTGTTGGTACACAGCAGGCTGCGCTTGCCTGTGGCGGGGTCAAACCGGTACAGCAGAAAATCCCGCTGGGCAAAATGGTCATAGCCGTTCACATACGCGGCGTCGGCATCATCGGCCGCACTGTAGGAGGCGGACTGGCTTTTGCCCGCAAGGCTGTAATCGCCCTGCGCGGCCAGCGTGACGGCGGAGGGGAGCTCCGACTTTCCGGTTGACGACTGGGAAAGCTGCAGCGGAAGCGGCAGCCAGTCGAAAGCGTCCGGCTTTTCGGAAAACGCGTTTTCCAGACCTATGGCGATGGAGTACAGACTGTTTGTACGATAGTACTTGTCGAAGTTCATGCGGCAAAGACGCCCGTCCTCCAGTTCCAGAAAAGCGGTCAGCACGATCCCGCGCGCCCTGTCCAGTGTTTCGACGCCGTGAAAAGCGGCAGGGGAAAGTTCCAGCTCTTCGGCAAGGGCGAGGCTGCGGTTGTACAGCGCCAGCATCTCCTCGTCGGAGAGACGCAGGTCGGAGTTGGCGTTGACCTCCTCGTCCATCCCGCCCTCCAGCGCGGTGCAGTGGCTGTACAGCAGCTCGCCGTTTGCCGCATCAAGGAAGAATATCCAGCAGCCCTGCGTAAGGCCGTAGGCGTTGCCGTCCGGCGCGGTCTGTTCGGCCTCCGGCAGGGTATACGCGGCCAGCCACAGCTTCTGATACTGACCGTATTCGTCGTTCTGCCAGGTGACGGGCAGCAGATCCAGCGTCTTTTCCGCAAGGTCGCTGCCGTACAGCGTCATGGCGTAGCCACCGGCAAGTGCTGCGGCTTCGGCGGCGGAGATGGCGTTTGTGCCGTCGGTGCGGGCGCTCAGGTGCTCCTGCGCGTCGGCGAGCTCCCGGTAAAGCACCTGCGCGGCGGAAAGCGTCAGCACCTGATACGGGTACTCTTTCAGCTCGCTTTTCACCTGTTCAACGGCGGTGTCGGTCACGGTGGGGGCGGCGCTTTGGGTGGGGGCCTGCCACGCCTGCTCGGCGGCGCGCCCTACGCCGAAAACCACTGCTGCGGCAGTGCCCAGCAGGGCAAGCGTGCAAAGCAGCGGAAGCAAAAGTTTGTGTTTCATAGGGCTCCTTTCCTGTGAAAAATGAGGGCTTTCCTGTTCGGCACCCTCAGTATACCGCTGCGTTTTTTCACAGTTGTTGCAGGAATGTATAGGGGTTGTAAAAAGTAACGGTGCGGGCTGTTTTTTGAGATCAGTCCGCTGTGGAAAGCGCTGCCGGAAGCTGCACTGTCGGATATGCGGCGGAAAAGGTGAACAGCTCCGCAAGCGGTGCAAAGAAATACTGGTCCTGCAGGTGCAGGTCGGGAACACGGACGAGAAGATGGTCTCCGGCCGTGATGCAGGGGAAGCCGGCAGCGGCCAGTTCGGCAGGCAGCGGAAGCTGACGGTTATCCGGATAAAGCAGCAGCTGCTGCTGGGAGGACTCCGAAACTTGCAAGGAAAGCAGCATTGCGTCCTCGAACAGTGTGGTGTTGGAGGACTTTATATTGACCGCTTCGGGAAGATCCTCAAAACGGGCAAGCTCTCTGCCGGAGAACAAATCATAGAGACCGATGGAAAGCGGCGTGTTGGAAAGAACCTTCCAGCCCGCGCCCAGTGAGCATTGCGTATAATACTGTGTGTTTTTGGGCAGCTTGAACAATTCTCCGCTTGCAAGATCGTACCCCACCAGTACGGATGCGTTTTGTTCGCAGGGCAGGACTTGTCCGTCCTGAAGCAGGAGCGTAGTGGCGTCGATGCCGGCATAAAACAGCAGAACATCCCCGACGCTGCCCACAGGGGTCATGCCGAAGGGCCAGGAGATGATGACGGTGCAGTCGCCGGTGACGGGGTCGATGCGGGTGAGCGTATGCCGGGTGTAGCTGGTGTCCAGCACGTTCGGCAGCGGGTTTGTGTCTGTGCGGCATACGGTGTAAAGTGCGTCATCGTGGATGAGCAGCCGGTAAGAGCCTGACAGCTCACACAGCGTTTCGCGGCTGCCGTCCGCAAGAAACCGTTCGATCCGCGCGGTGTCGCCGCTCCATTCGGTCGGCTGGTAAAGGTATAGAGTGTCCTTCAGAAAGAAGGGGTTCAGTGCGGCGGAATAGCCGAGATCGGCAGTGCAGCCGCTTTGCGTGTGGATGCAGTCCGGCTGCGTGCAGTAAGGCGCGGCGGTGTTGGTATCGGGATCCAGATACAAAAGCTGGTAGCTGTTTTTCGTCTGGACAAAATAGGTCAGCCAGACGCCGTGACCGTCGGTGGCGGCGTGGCTGTCAACAAGTCTGCCAAAGCGCCCTTCGGCGGCAAGCGCCGAGGCCTCTGCGGCGGGGCTTGGTGCAGTGAGGGGAAGATCCAGAAAGGAAAGCTCTGCATCCATGGTGTCGTTGGCGGCCAGCCATACGGAAGAATCCGTCAGACGGATCTCCAGCGGGAGAGAGGCGTCCTCCGCGCGGGAAAACAGGGTGGTGAGGACACGGTCGTCGGCCAGCCACAGACAGGCGCGGTTGACATAACCGTATTCCGCAGTTCGGAAGGTGCCGCCGTAAAAGCGCTCCGGCTGCAGGCCGAGCGTTTCGGCAAGGGCCTGTGCGTCCTCCAGCATCTGCAGCAGCGTCTCGCTGTCGCCGATGGCGCTGTATGTATCGACCCGGTCTTTCAACGGGGCCAGCTGCAGCTGAAGCAGCTCGCCGGTGAATACATCCAGCCGCAGGCAGCAGGCCGGATAGGTGGAAGCGGCGTCTTCCGGGGCGTAGGCGACCCACCAGAAGGCGGTGTTGTTTTTGTCACCGGAGAGCAGAACATCGGCGGTCACGGTGGAAAAATCCAGCCCAAGCAGTGCTTCGGCATAGCCGCCTGCCCGTGCGGCGGCCTCGGCGGCGGAAAGCGTATCTCCGGTGGTCACCACGGAAAAAAGTGCGCTGTGCAGCTGAAAGTAATCGGCATACAGCGCCTGTGCGGCAGAGGACGTCAGAACCT
>CAZYRD010000032.1:676-16071 GCA_964649475.1 uncultured Faecalibacterium sp. | reverse complement strand
AAGGAGCGGGATAAGCTGGAGAACAACACCGTGGTCACCACCATCATGTCCAATCTGGGCCTGTACAAGGCGCTGGAAAAGGCGGGCATCGACACCGCCAAAACCGCGGTGGGCGACAAATACGTGTACGAAAACATGGCCGCCACCGGCAACTGCGTGGGCGGCGAGCAGAGCGGACACATCATTCTGAGCAAATACGCCACCACCGGCGACGGCATTCTGACCGCGCTGCAGATGATCAACGTGATGCTGGACGAACGCCAGCCGCTTTCCGCGCTGACCGCACCCGTGGTGTTCTATCCGCAGGTGCTGAAAAACATCCGCGTCACCGACAAAGCCGCCGTGCACGCCAATGCCGCCGTTACCGCCGCCGTGGAGGCCGTCGCCGCCGAACTGGGCGACAGCGGACGCATCCTTGTGCGGGAAAGCGGCACCGAGCCGCTGATCCGCGTGATGGTGGAATGCGAGAGCGAGGAGCGCTGCAACGCGCTGGTGGACCGCGTGATCGACGTGATCAAGCAGGAGGGTCTGGCATGAGCACTGCAAACGAACTGCGCACTGCGGCGCTGTACCCCGACCTGAGCCACACCCTTGCCGCCCCGCTGCTGCAGGACACCGAATACCCCTGGCAGGCGCTGACCGGCCTGAAGGAATTTATCCGCGCGCTGGGGCCCACCCTGCCCGCAGAGGAATACGAGTACATCGGCGAGGAGATCTGGGCTGCCAGAAGCGCCCGCATCGCCCCCACCGCCTGCATCAACGGGCCCGCCATCATCGGGCCGGACACCGAGGTACGCCACTGCGCTTTCATCCGCGGCAGCGCACTGGTGGGCGCGGGCGCCGTGGTGGGCAACTCCACCGAGCTGAAAAACGTCATTCTGTTTGACGGTGTGCAGGTACCGCACTACAACTATGTGGGCGATTCCATCCTTGGCTTCAAAAGCCATATGGGCGCGGGCGCCATCACCAGCAACGTCAAAAGCGACAAGACCCTGACCACCATTCGCGTCGGCGATGAGAAGCTGGAGACCGGCCTGAAAAAGCTGGGTGCCATTCTGGCCGACCATGTGGAGGTGGGCTGCAACAGCGTGCTGAACCCCGGCACCGTCATCGGCGCCAACAGCAGCATCTACCCGCTTACCCGCGTGCGCGGCTATGTGCCCGCAGGTCACATCGTCAAAGGCGAGGCCGGCATGGTGGCCAAATTCTGAGCGATCCCCCTCCATGACACACTGCCCCCGAACTCTGTGCCGTGCGCCGGAGCCGGGGGCATAGTTTTTTTATTTTCTCCGTATACTAATACCGACTTTCTTCATTTTTGAAAGGATGTGAACAGTTATGTGCGGCATTATCGGTTACATTGGCAGCAAGCCCTGCCTGCCCGTTCTGATGGACGGGCTGGAGCATCTGGAATACCGCGGGTACGATTCGGCCGGCGTGGCGTGGCCTGCGGCGGACGGTTTTCATGTGGTAAAGACCCAGGGCAGGCTTGCCGATCTGCGGGCACGGCTGACAGAGCTGCCCCCCGCCGCAGCGGCCTGCGGCATCGGGCATACCCGCTGGGCCACCCACGGCGCCCCAAGCGATATCAACAGCCATCCCCATGCGGCAAAAAACGTCTGCCTTGTGCACAACGGTATCATCGAAAACTATCTGGATCTGAAGCAGAAGCTGCACCGGCAGGGCGTGGAGTTTGTTTCCGACACCGACACGGAGGTTCTGGCGCGGTTGGTGGATTCGCTGTACGACGGCGACCCGCTGGCCACCCTGTACCGCGCGCTGAGCAAGGTGCGCGGCAGCTATGCGCTGGCGGTGCTGTTCCGGGACCATCCCGGCAAGCTCTGGGCCATCCGGAAGGAAAGCCCGCTGATCGTCGGGCTGGGCGAGGGCGAAAATTTTCTTGCCAGCGACATTCCCGCCCTGTTGAAGCACACACGGCGCTTTATTCTGCCCGCCGAGGGCGAGACTGCCGTGCTTTCCGCCGATGGGGTCGAATTCTTTGACGAATTCGGCAGCCGGATCGAAAAATCCGTCACCACGGTGGACTGGGATCTGGACGCGGCGGAAAAGAACGGCTACCCGCACTTTATGCTCAAGGAGATCCACGAACAGCCCGAGGCCCTGCGCCGCACCGTGGGACCGCGCATCTGGGACGGGCTGCCCTGTTTTGAAGAGGAAGGACTGACGGACGCGCTGCTGCGCGATGCACAGCACATCCACATTGTGGCCTGCGGCACCGCTTATCACGCCGGTATGGTGGGCAAAACCGTGCTGGAACAGCTGGCGCGCATCCCCGCACGGGTGGAGATCGCCAGCGAGTTCCGTTACGCCGATCCCATCCTGACGCCGCGGGATCTGGTGGTCATCATCTCCCAAAGCGGCGAAACACTGGACACTCTGGCAGCACTGCGGCTGGCAAAACAGCGCGGCTGCAAAACGCTTGCCATCGTCAACGTGCTGGGTTCCAGCATTGCGCGCGAAGCAGACCACGTGCTGTACACCTGGGCCGGGCCGGAAATCGCCGTCGCCAGCACCAAAGCCTACACCGTGCAGATGGCTGTACTGTACCTTCTGGCGTTCCGGCTTGCACTGGTGCGCGGCACTGCGCCGGAAGCCCGCCTGCGGGAGCTGACCTCCCACCTGCAAAGCTGCGGCGGTGCCATACAGGCCTTGCTGGAACAAAAGGACGAAATACAGTACCTTGCCAGCCTGTACCGCAACGCCAACAGCCTGTTTTATCTGGGGCGCGGGCTGGACCACGCGCTTTCGCTGGAGGGCAGCCTCAAGCTGAAGGAGATCAGCTACATCCACAGCGAGGGATACGCCTCCGGCGAACTGAAGCACGGCACCATTTCGCTGATCACCGAGGGCGTCCCCGTGGTGGCGCTGGCCACCCAGAGCGCCGTATTTGAAAAAACACTGAGCAACGTCAAGGAGGTACGCGCCCGCGGCGCAAAAACGATCCTTGTATGCATGGATGACGCCGAGCCCGGCGCAGACGCGGCCGACCACATCCTCCGGCTGCCGCGGCTGCCCGACCTTCTGGCCCCGCTGGCGGCGGTCATACCGCTGCAGCTGTTTGCATATTATATGAGTGTACTGCGGGGCTGCGACGTGGATAAACCACGAAATCTTGCCAAAAGCGTTACCGTGGAATGATCTTCTTCAGATTTTCTTCAGATTTTCTCCAAAAACGGAGGACCGCCCTGCAAAGGCGGCCCTCCGTTTTGGCATTTTGGATACTTTGCCCCATGACAGAACCGCCGCAGCGTGCTATACTGAAAGCATCTTATTTACAGGAGCGTTTGCTATGCACACCTACACCCGTAAGGTACAGTATTACGAGACCGATAAAATGAATTTCGTTCACCATTCCAACTACATCCGCTGGTTTGAGGAATGCCGGGTGGATTATCTGGAAAAGCTGGGGCTTCCTTTCGACAAAATGGAGGCTGAGGGCCTGCTGAGCCCGGTGCTGGAAATGAACTGCCAGTACCATCGCGCCTGCACCTTTGGCGACGTGGTGGACGTCACCGCCGCCATGGTCCATTACGACCGGCTGCGCTTCGGTTTTGCCTACCGCGTTACCGACCACACCACCGGCACGCTGCTTGCCGCCGGCCGCAGCATGCACTGCTTTATCACCCCGGAGGGCAAGCCCGTTGCCCTGCCCCGCACCGCGCCCCGGCTTGCCCAGCGGTTTGCCGCCATTCACGCCGAGGACGCTGCCGCGTGGGGCGCAAAATAATTACCAGTCGTATTGTTTTGAAAAAATATTACATTTCATCGCATTTTCCATACATAAAAAACTGCCTGCCGCTGACCACAGCGACAGGCAGTTTTGCATGCGTGTTATTTCACATGCACCACATAGCCGTCCTTGCGGGGACGGGCTTCGGGCAGGGGATCGGCCGCATAACCGAGGATGCAGTTGCCGACGCCGCGCAAATGCTCAGGCAGGCCCCACTCTTTCAGCAGAGCTTTGCCCTCGGCGGTGTCGAACACCTCGCGGGCGCGGTGGATCCAACAGGAGGCCAGACCGACAGCGTGGGCGGCGTTCATCAGGTTGCCCATAACAAGGCTGCCGTCCTCCACCCATGTGCGGATCTCGGGATCAGCCAGCACCACCAGCACGGTGGGTGCGCCGTAAAAAGGGTCCTTATCCGAGCCCATGACGGCGGCGTTCAGCGCGGACATTTTGGCAATGACCTCCGCATTCTGCACCGCGACGATGACCGGCGCCTGCCGGTTCATACCGGTGGGTGCATAGGTACCGGCGGTCAGCACGGCTTCCAGTGCGTCCGCCTCCACCTGTTTGGGCAGATAGGCGCGCACGCTGCGGCGGGTCTGCAGGCTTTTCAGAACATTTTCATTCATTTCCACAGGGCAGTCCTCCCGTTTGTTTGTTTACGGCAACAAAAGCTGCCTTGAAATTGAGGCGGACATATGGCCGGCACAAACGTGCCGGCTTAATACGCCTTGCCCCAGACGATACTGCACTTGGCGGGCTTGCCGCAGATGGGACAGACCCCGCCCAGGTCTTCCTGCGCCAGCGGCATGCAGCGGCTGGACAGACCGGCCTTTTCCTTCATCAGCTCTTCGCACTCCAGCTCGCCGCACCACATGGTCTTGACGAAACCGGTCTTGTTTTCGGCCAGATCCATGATCTCGTCCATGTTGGAGGCGCTCCAGGTACGGGCCTCGCGGTTGGCCAGAGCCTTCTCGTACAGATCCTTTGCCAGAGCCTCCAAAGCGGCGGGAACGGCGGTCTCCAGCTCGTCCAGACTGACGAAGATCTTTTCGCGGGTATCGCGGCGGACCAGCACGCACTGGTTCTTTTCGATATCCTTGGGGCCGAGCTCCAGACGCAGGGGCACGCCCTTCATCTCCCACTGGGCAAACTTCCAGCCGGGAGAGTTGTCGCTGTTGTCCAGCTTGACGCGGGCAAACTTTGCAATGCGCCCGGTCACTTCGGCGGCCTTTTCATTGACGCCGGGCTTGTGGGCCGCGATGGGCACCACGACCACCTGGAAGGGAGCCACTGCAGGGGGCAGCACCAGGCCGCTGTCATCGCCGTGGGTCATGATGATGGCGCCCACCAGACGGGTGGAAACGCCCCAGCTGGTCTGCCAGGGATAGGTCAGCTTGTTGTCGCGGCCCTGGAAGGTGACGTCATAGGCGCGGCTGAACTTGTCGCCGAAGAAGTGGCTGGTGCCGCTCTGCAGGCTTTTGCCGTCCTTCATCATGGCTTCGATGGTGTAAGTAGCCTCGGCACCGGCAAATTTCTCCTTGTCGGTCTTACGGCCGCGCAGCACGGGGATGCACAGCGACTTCTCGCAGAAATCGGCGTAGCAGTTCAGCTGCTGCATGGTTTCAGCTTCGGCCTCTTCCTTGGTCTCGTGGATGGTATGACCCTCCTGCCACCAGAATTCGCGGCTGCGCAGGAAGGGACGGGTGGTTTTCTCCCAGCGGATAACGCTGCACCACTGGTTGTACTTCATGGGCAGCTCGCGGTAGCTGTGCAGCACATGGGCCCAGTGGTCACAGAACATGGTCTCACTGGTGGGACGAACGGCAAGGCGTTCTTCCAGCTTTTCGCTGCCGCCATGGGTGACCCATGCCACCTCGGGAGCAAAGCCGTTGACCAGCTCGCCCTCCTTCTTCAGCAGGCTTTCGGGGATCAGCACGGGCATGGCCACGTTTTCGTGACCGGTCTTTTTGAATTCACCGTCCAGAATCTTCTGAATATTCTCCCAGATGGCCTGACCGTAGGGGCGCAGGATCAGAAAGCCCTTGACGCTGGAATAATCCACCAGCTCGGCTTTCAGGCACACGTCGGTGTACCATTGGGTAAAGTCGACCTCCTGCGCGGTGATCGCTTCCACCAGTTTCTTTTCAGCCATAATTTCCTCCTGTAACGGGCACATGCCCGATGAAAAGAACCCCCCAAATGCTTTTGGGGGGTACCGCAAAAAACTTCTGTTATCAGGTGTTTTCTTCGATATAACGGACAACGTCCCCAACCGTCTTGAAGTTTTCGATAACTTCATCCGGCACTTCGACGCCAAATTCGTCTTCCATGGACATCACCAGATCGACAACATCCAGGCTGTCGGCTTCCAGATCCTCCACAATATCAGAATCCATGGTGATCTTGGACTCGTCCAGATCCAGCTGCTCAGCCAGCAGTTCTTTGATTTGATCAAAAACCATGCACAGTACCTTCCTTTCGATTAGTTTGATTCCTGTTTCTTTTATATCGTTTTTTGCTTTGCTTGTCAAGTCCTTTATATGAGTTTTTACGGATTTTTTCCCTTGCGACAAAAACAAAGCATCTGTAAGGCATACAATCTGCAGCTTTGGCAGAAAAAAGGCGCTGTATGCAGGCAAAGCACCCACGCACAGCGCCTTGTTTTTATTTACCGGAATTCGCCGGAGCAGTTTTTTACTTGCTCAGACGGTCACGCAGAGCAGCCAGCTGGCCGCGCAGCTCGGCGGGAACGCGCTCGCCGATCTGATCGTACAGCTCCTGCACGCCGGCGCAGTCTTCCAGCCACAGATCCTTATCCACGCTCAGCAGACCCTCGATGGTGGACAGGTCGATGCCCTCCAGACCCTCGACGTCGATGTCGGCAGCGTTGGGCAGATAGCCGATGGCGGTCTCGTTGGCCTCGACCTCGCCGCGGCAGCGGGCCAGGATCCACATCAGGACGCGCATGTTGTCACCGAAGCCGGGCCAAATGAACTTGCCCTCTTCGTTGGTGCGGAACCAGTTGACGTTAAAGATCTTGGGAGCCTTGTCGCCCAGCTTCTTGCCCATCTCCAGCCAGTGGCCGAAGTAGTCGCCCATGTTGTAGCCGGTGAAGGGACGCATGGCCATGGGGTCACGACGGACAACGCCCACTGCACCGGTGGCGGCAGCGGTGGTCTCGGAAGCCATAGCGGAACCGACGTACACGCCGTGGTTCCAGTCAAAGCTCTGGTACACCAGCGGAGCGGTCTTGGCGCGGCGGCCGCCGAAGACGATGGCGCTGACAGGTACGCCGTTGGGGTTATCGAACTCCTTGCTCAGGCAGGGGCAGTTGGTGGCGGGAGCGGTGAAACGGGAGTTGGGATGGGCCAGCTTGTTGCCCTCGGCAATGTACTCGGGGCCGTTGACGGGGTTGCCGGTCCACTCGGTGGCGTTGACGGGCGGGTTCTTGTCCAGACCTTCCCACCAGACCTTGCGGGTGTCGTTGTCAACAGCAACGTTGGTGAAGATGGCGTTCTTCTTGGTGGACATCAGAGCATTGTAGTTGCTCTTGGCATTGGTGCCGGGGGCAACGCCGAAGAAACCGGCCTCGGGGTTGATGGCGTACAGACGGCCGTCCTCGCCGACGTGCATCCAGGCGATGTCGTCACCGACGGTCCAGACCTTATAGCCCTGCTCGGCAAAGTGCTTGGGGGGGATGAGCATGGCCAGGTTGGTCTTGCCGCAGGCAGAGGGGAAAGCAGCGGTGATGTACTCGACCTTGCCGTTGGGATCCTCGATGCCCAGGATCAGCATATGCTCGGCCATCCAGCCTTCCTTGAAGCCCTGATAAGAGGCGATGCGCAGAGCGAAGCACTTCTTGCCCAGCAGAACGTTGCCGCCGTAAGCGGAGTTGATGGACCAGATGGCGTTCTCTTCGGGGAACTGCACGATGTAGCGCTTCTCCTCGTCCACGTCAGCCTTGGAGTGCAGGCCGCGGACGAAGTCGTTGCTCTCGTCGCCCAGCTGATCCAGAGCGCACTGGCCCATACGGGTCATGATGTCCATGTTCAGGACAACGTAGATGGAGTCGGTGACTTCCACGCCAACCTTGGAGTAGGGGCTGCCGATGGGACCCATGCAGTAAGGGATGACGTACATGGTACGGCCCTTCATCACGCCGGTGTACAGCGGGGTCAGCATGGCCTTCATCTCGCCGGTCTCCATCCAGTTGTTGATGGGAGCAGCGTCTTCCTTCTTCTTGGTGCAGATGTAGGTACGGCCCTCAACACGGGCAACGTCATTCTTCTTGGTGCGGTGCAGCAGGCAGCCGGGATACTCCTCGCTGTTCAGAGTCTCCATCTCGCCGGTGGCGATGGCCTCGTCACGCAGGGCCTGCAGCTGCTCCTCGCTGCCGTCGATCCAGACGACATTGTCGGGAGTGGTCAGCGCGATCACTTCGTCCAGCCAAGCCAGGACGTTGGGGTTTTTGGTCAGATTGGTCATGTTTATCACCTTTCCTTATAATTTGGAATTTGCTTACAAATATTGAAAATACCGGTTCTCTCTTTACATGCGACCCATATTTCCCTGTATAACATTATACAGGGCTGTTAAAGGTTTATCAAGTATTTTGTGTGAATTTTTTATTGTTTTTCTGCAAACCGATCGGGCAAGCACAGCGGTTTTGCCCGCCGGCCGCAGCGCCGCCGAAGCCCGATCATTCCCGGTAGTCGATGGGCAGGGTTGGCAGGCTGTTGAGGTCCAGCCCGGCGGTGTTGCCGGCCAGCAGCTCGTAATAGCCCTGTGCGGCGATCATGGCGGCGTTGTCGCCGCAGAAAGTCAGCTGGGGCAGATACAGCTGTATGCCCTGCTTTTTGCACTGCTTTGTCAGGTTGTCGCGCAGCAGCGTATTGGCCGCCACGCCGCCCGCCACGCACAGTGTCTTTGCGCCGGTATCCTTTGCGGCCAGCAGCAGTTTTTCGGCCAGAATATCCGTGATGCGGAACTGGAACGACGCGGCCAGATCGGCGGTGCGCAGCTCCTCCCCTTTCATGGTACACTGGTTGATGACGTTGAGCACCGCAGTCTTGAGGCCGGAGAAGCTGACGTTGTATTTGCCCTCCACATGGGGCGTGGGAAGAACGTAGCCGTGGATGTCGCCGCCCTCGGCCGCCCTGCTGACCGCCGGGCCGCCGGGATACCCCAGCCCCAGCGTGCGGGCCACCTTGTCAAAGGCTTCGCCAGCGGCGTCATCCACCGTGCGCCCAAGCACATGGAATTTTGTATAACTTTCCACCTGCACGATATGACTGTGCCCGCCGCTGGCCACAAGGCACAGGAACGGCGGCTGCAGTTCGGGACAGGTAAGGTACAGCGCGGCAATATGCCCGCGCAGATGGTGCACAGGTACCAGCGGCTTGTCCGCCGCATATGCCAGCCCCTTGGCGTAGTTGGTTCCCACCAGCACTGCACCGATAAGCCCCGGTGCAAAGGTGACGGCCACGGCGTCCAGCTGCTGCGGGGTCAGGCCGGCCTCTTTCAGGGCGGTCTCAGTCACGGCGCTGATGTTTTCGATGTGGCGGCGGCTGGCGATCTCCGGCACCACGCCGCCGTACAGGTTCTGCTCGGCGGCGGAGCTGGCGATGACGTTGCTGCACAGGACGCGGCCGTCCTGCACCACTGCGGCGGCGGTCTCGTCGCAGCTGGTTTCGATGCCTAAAATATACATAAAAAGGCGTTTCCTTTCGTTGTCTGAAGAATACGGACGACTGCGGCGCACTGTCCGCACAGATGCGTTACACCAGCTCTTTTTTCATGGTGATGGCGTCATCCGGCGGGTTCTTATAAAACCGTCTGCGCAGTCCGGTGCGCACGAAACCGGTTTTTTCATACAGAGCGATGGCCGGCGCGTTCTGTGTGCGCACCTCCAGAAAAACCTCTGTATCACCGGCGGCGGCAAGACGGGCCAGCAGCTCTTTTAAGAGGTGCTCGCCGCAGCCGCGGCCGCGGGCTTCCGGCGCGACGGTGATGGCGTTGAGGGCAGCCTCCCCCGCCGCCTCCTGCACGGTGCAGAAGCCGAGGATGCGCTCCTCCTCCGCTGCGGTTTCGCACAGCACAAGGCAGCGGGCAAAGTCGCTTTCCAGCTCTTCGGCGATCTGTTTTGCGTTCCACGGATCTGGCGCGCTCTGTTCAATGATCGCCACCGCGGGCACATCTGCCGCGGTCATTTCGCGTACCGTCATAACGTCAATCCCCCTTGGCCTCGTACCATGTGCGTCCGGCGTGCACATCCACCACCAGCGGCACCGAAAGCTCGGCGGCGTGCTCCATCTCCTCGCGAAGGATACGCTCCGCCTGCGCCTGTTCGGCAAGCGGACATTCCACGATGAGTTCGTCATGCACCTGCAGCACAAGCTTCGCCTGCAGTTTTTCGGCGGCAAGACGCCGCGCCACCCGCACCATGGCGATCTTGATGATATCCGCCGCAGTACCCTGAATGGGCGTGTTCATGGCCATGCGTTTGCCCAGCTCCCGCACGTTAAAATTGCTGTTGGCAAGCTCCGGCAGATTGCGGCGGCGGTTGTACAGGGTGGTCACATAGCCTTGCTGGCGCCCCTGCTCCACGGTGTCGTCCATATACTGCCGCACCTTGGGAAAGCTGGCGAAATAGCTGTTGATGAAGGCTTCGGCCTCCTTGACGGAGACGCCGATGTCCTTGGAAAGGCTGAACGCTCCAATGCCGTAGACGATGCCGAAGTTGACCGCCTTGGCGGAGGAGCGCAGCGCGGGGGTGATCTCCTCCTCCGGCAGGCCGTACACACGGGCGGCGGTGGAGCGGTGGATATCCGCCCCGGTGAGGAACGCCTCCTTCATGGCTTCGTCGCCGCTGATGTGCGCCAGCAGACGCAGCTCGATCTGCGAGTAGTCGGCGTCCACCAGCACATTGCCGGCACCCGCCGTAAAGAAGCGGCGCATCTGGCTGCCCAGCGGGGTGCGCACGGGGATGTTCTGCAGATTGGGCTCGCCGGAGGAAATGCGGCCGGTGCGGGTCTCGGTCTGGTAGAAGGTGGAATAAATGCGGCCGGCAGGGCTGATTTTTTTCAGCAGGCCCTCCACATAGGTGGAATCCAGCTTCTGGTAGACGCGGTACTGCAGGATCTCATCGATCACCGGATGGTATCTGCGCAGGCTTTCCAGCGTTTCGGCGTTGGTGGAATAGCCGCTCTTGGTCTTTTTGCGGGCGGGCAGACCCAACTCGTCAAACAGGACCTCGCCCAGCTGTTTGGGCGAATTGAGGTTGAATTCGTGGCCGACCATGGTGTAAATGTTTTCCAGATGCCGGTTCAAATTCGCCTTGATCTCGGCGCCGAAGGCCGCAAGGCCTTCCTTGTCCGCCGCAAAGCCGATGTGCTCCATATCGGCCAGCACGCCTGCCAGAGGCAGCTCGATCTCATCGTGCAGAGCCAGCATGTCCCTGGCGGCACAGTCCTCCCGCAGGGCCTGCAGTGTGGCCTGCACCAGCGCAGGGGCGGCGCCGGGGTCTGCGCCGTCCGAAGCCTCCACGCTCCACGCGGGCTGAATGCGGTAATGCGAAGCCAGATGCTCCACCGCGTAGCCCGCCGCGGCGGGGTCGATCAGATAGGCGGCAAGCTGACCGTCCAGCGTGATATTTTGGGCGGTACGGCTTTTTTCCAGTGCGAGATGGGTGAAATATTTGGCGTCAAAGCATTGCTTTTCCACTGCGGCGTCCGCCAGAAGCTCCGCCAGCTCATCGCTTGCGGGGGTACAGCTCAGCACGGTGTCGTCCTGCACAAGCCAGATGACCCCGTTCGCTTCCAGCAGGCACCAGGGCCGGTCGCTGCGGGCGCGGACGACGCTTTGAAGCAGCTCCGCCGTCAGGGGCTGCGCGGCAACAGCCGGCAGCTTGTTTTCCGTTTCGGCAAGCAGAGCCTCCATGCCGGTCTGCACCGCCGCAAGGCCCAGCTTTTCGATCTGCGAATACATCTCCAGCTCAGTCAGAAGGTCCGCAGCTGCGGCGCGGTCGCCTTCACCGATGCGGTATTCCGCCGCGGAAAGCGGCACCGGCGCTGTACGCACGATCTCAGCCAGTGTGCGGCTCATATACGCACTTTCTTTTCCGGCCTCCAGCTTGGCGCGCACGCCGGGCTTGATGGCGGGGTCACCGATATTTTCGTACACGCCGTCCAGCGTGCCGAATTTGGCGACCAGCGCCAGTGCGGTCTTTTCGCCGATGCCCGCCACGCCGGGGATGTTATCCGAAGTATCTCCCATCAGCGCTTTGACATCAATGAGCTGTCGGGGCGAAACACCGTATTTTTCCTGCACGGCCTCCACCGTCATGTCCACGGTCTCTTTGGTGGTGGCCAGCAGCACGCGGGTGTGCTCGTCGATCAGCTGCAGGCTGTCCCGGGCACCGGTCGCAAGCACACACTCGGCCCCAGCGGCAGCACAGGCGGCCGCCAGCGTACCGAGGATGTCATCCGCCTCCCAGCCCTCGGCGGAGATGCAGGTATAGCCCAGATGCGCCAGCAGCGTTTTCAGCACCGGCATCTGCTGGGCAAGCTCCTCCGGCATGCCCTTGCGCTGCGCCTTGTAGCCGTCGTACATTTTGTGGCGGAAGGTGGGCGCTTTCAGGTCAAACGCAATGGCAACGGCGTCGGGATTTTCCATCTCGCGCAGCTTGGTGAGGATATTCAGAAAGCCGAAAATGGCGTTGGTGTACCGACCGTCGTGGGTGGTAAGGATCTTGATGCCGTAAAAGGCACGGTTGACCAGACTGTTGCCGTCCAGTACCAGCAGTTTCATATCGGGATACCGCCTTTCGCAAAAGTATATTGCTCGAAACTATTCCAGCTTAAGTATACCACAAATATTCCCTCCGTGGTAGCCTGCGGCATAAAAAAACAAACGACCGAAAGATCGCCTGTTTCCATGTGCTTATTATAGCACAAAACCGGCTCAAATACAAGACTGTTATTCCGTGTCGAAGAGTGGTATCCTTTAGTTCCCCGCAAAAAACAGGAAAGGAAGAGGTATCATCATGAAAAAAGAGCAATGGATGGAGACAGCGGTGCAAAGTGCCGCCGCACAGCAGCTGTTGGAGACCAACCGTCTTACAGCGCCGCTGGGACTGACGCTGACCGAAAACGACGCCCGTTCTCTGCTGGAAGACCGCCGGGACGTTTTGCACGCCCAGCAAAGGGTCGAATTCGGTACAGGCATACTGCCGCGCATCATCAGCGTTTTCTGCACCAGCGATTACATTACGCAGAACACCTACGCCGCTGTGCTGGCAAGGCTGCAGGACATCTTTTTTCTTTATAAGAACGAGACCATGGATGAGCTGAGCGACGACGAACTGCTGCACTTTATGCAGCAGCAGTTCGACGGGGTCTGCCGCGGCGACTTGGACTATCTGGAAAGCACCTGTCTTCCTCTGTTTGCCGAAGCCGTCCGCGCCGGGTACCGCGGCCACCGGCAGAGCGACGGCTGGGACGAGTTTGAGACCGTCGATTTTGCCCAGCGCTGGGACAGAGAGGTATTTTTGAGCGTGCTGGAGGAATTGCTGGGTGATGAATGACGAACAGGCTTTTACGGGCTATCCTGCGGAAGATCTGGTGGCTTTGGTCAGCGAGCTGGCCGCTGCCTATATCAGCCACGAAAGCACCTCCATCACGGTGGACACCGCGCAGCAGCTTTGGGCGGCCATGGAATTTTGTCTTAGGGCCGGAGAAGCAGCCTGCCCCGACGCACTGCAGACGGCCCGCCCCAATGCACGCAACGTATACCAAGCCGGCTGCAGAGCCCTGCGCCAAAAGGCCGACACACTGCGAAGGCTCTATAACCGGCTTCTTCCGGATTTCGACAGCTTCTGCAACTCCTTTCTGGAGGACACATTCGTCCGTGGACTGGCAGAGTTTTTGAAATGGTATGATCTGCGCTTTTGCCCGCAGGACACCATATTGACGCTGGATTACCCCGTACTGTGCGCGCCGGATGCCCGCGGCGGCATACACACGGTGCTGGACTACGCCCGCATGCTGGAGCTTGAGCAGCGCTTTCTTCACAGGTTCGGCGCCGAATATGTACAGCGTGCACTTAAAACCGCCGGACTTGGACCTTTTGACGTCTGCAACCTGCCGTCCGTCATACTGCAGACCGTTTTGGGCCGGCTGCTGGCAAAAACACCGCCGGAACATCCTCTGACCCCGGCTGACGTCCTGCGCATTCAGCAGCAGTACGACCCGCTTAACGCGCAAACCGTCCGCAGCGGCTGCGAGACTGCCCTGACCACCTTTCTGCGGCGTGCTTTTCCACAGGATGAGGCCATGCTGCAGTACCTGAGGGGTGAAGTCCACGCCCTGTCAGCACGCTTTTGTACGGCGCTGGAACACGGTTCGCTGATAGAATTTTTCTTTTCTTTCAGTTTGTAAAAACATGGTTCCACTTGCAGGCAAGTTGTGCTACAATATTCGTATATCGTTCACCGCAAAAGGAGGCCGTCAAAATGACCCGTATTCTTTCCTTCGGCAACAGTTTTTCGGACGACGCCCACCGCTGGCTGCACAGCCTTGCCGCCGCAGCCGGCGTGCAGATCGACGCACACGACTACGTCATCGGAGGCTGCCCGCTGGAATGGCACGCACAGAACCTGCGCAGCGGCGAAGCCCGTTACCTGTACCAGCACAACGGTCTTTATGTACCGGACGCCGCCGAAGCGCTGCGTACCTTTCAGCAGGGGCTGAACGACGGCAAATGGGACATCATCACCCTTCAGCAGGTCAGTCATCTTGCCGGAAAACCGGAAAGCTTTGAGCCTTACCTTGGCGAACTGCTGACGGCGATCCGCACGGCGCAGCCGCAGGCAAAGCTGTATTTTCAGCAGACCTGGGAATACGAATACTGCAGCACGCACCCTGCTTTTCCGGACTACGGCTGTGACTGTGACGCCATGCACGAAGCTGTGCGCAGCACCTGCCGCCGTATTGCCGCCGAAAACGGTCTTGGACTGATCCCCACCGGCGACGCCGTACATGCTGCCAAACGCCTGTCCGCCTTTGACAGCAGAAACAGCGGTCTGTCGCTGTACCGGGACGGCTTCCACATGGGCTGGGTGTACGGGCGGTATCTTGCAGGCTGCGTATGGACAAAAACATTGCTGGGCGTGCTGCCCGCTGCCGATGCCTTTGTTCCGCAGCAGGACGGCATCACCGCCGAGCCCGTCCTGCTGGCGCAGCTGTCGCGCGTTGCCGAAGAAACGGTATCCGGCTGAACACGAAGCCTTCGGGCAGATTTTACGTATTGTATAAAAGGAGGCGCTTTTGTTGCGATCCGCTGAACCCTCGCAGCTGCTGCACAGCCTGCTGGACATGGCCGAAGCCATGCTGAATTCCGGTGCCGAGGTCAACCGCGTGGAGGACACGCTGACCCGTATGGGCGAGGCCTATGGAGCAAGCCGCATGAACGTATTTGTCATCACCTCCAGCGTGGTGATCACCATACTGTTTCCCGACGGACAGGAGCTGACCCAGACCCGCCGCATAACAGGCGGGAGCCCCACCGATTTCACCCGGCTGGAACAGCTCAACGCGCTGAGCCGGGAGTGCTGCACCGCACCGCTGCCCCTGCAGGCGCTGCAGCA
>CAZYRD010000032.1:0-666 GCA_964649475.1 uncultured Faecalibacterium sp. | reverse complement strand
CCGTACAGAATGTTTCGGCCGCGTGGCCGTATCTGGGCAGCATTTTTGCCGCCGGAGGTTCCGCCGTGTTTTTCGGCGGCAATCTCTGGGACGGCGTGATCGCCGCAGCCTTCGGCGTACTGATCTGCCTTTTGCAGCGCAAGCTCACCCCGCTTTGCCTGAACCGTGTGGTGTTCAACCTGCTGGGTGCCATCATCGCCGGGCTGGGCATCAGCGCTGTTGCGGCACTCTTCCCAGCGCTGCATGCGGATAAGATCATGATCGGCGACATCATGCTGCTGATCCCCGGCATCGCCATGACCAATTCCGTCCGCGACATCCTTGCCGGTGACACCATCACCGGCATCATGCGGCTGATCGAAAGCCTGCTGACCGCCGCAGTGCTGGCCTTCGGGTTTATGATCGCCGTCAAGCTGATGGGAGGCTGAAGCTATGCAGACACATGACATCATCGTTCAGCTCGTCTCCGCCGTGGTCAGCTCGCTGGGTTTTGCCCTGCTGTTCCATGTGCGCAGAGGGCTGCTGCTGCCTTCGGCCCTGGGCGGGCTGGTGTGCTGGGGCGTATACCTGATCGCCTCGGCACACATGGAGGGCATCTTCTACCCCAGTCTGCTGGCGGCAGCCTGTACCGCACTTTACGCCGAAACGCTTGCCCGCGTGCTGCGC
>CAZYRD010000031.1:0-16570 GCA_964649475.1 uncultured Faecalibacterium sp. | reverse complement strand
ATCAATGTGGACGACAGCGCCGCCGCCCGCCGCGAAGCCGAGGCGGTGATCAAACAGTGCGCCAAAGACGGCGCCACCTTCTGTCTGATCCACCACAGCAGCGCCGAACAGCTGGTGAACAAGAACAGGCAGGCCATGGACCGTCTGCCGGACTATCTGGATATGATCCGTCAGGCGGGCATGATCCCCGGTCTTTCCGCCCATATGCCGGAGCTGGTGCTGTATTCCGACCTGAATAATTACGACGTAGAGACCTACGTCCAGATCTACAACTGCATGGGCTTTTTGATGCAGCTGGAGGTGGAGGGCATTCACGGCATCATCTGGAATGCAAAAAAGCCGGTCATGACCATCAAATCCATGGCCGCCGGCCGCTGCACCCCGTTTGTGGGCATCTCCTTCAACTACTCCACCCTGCGCCCCTGCGATATGGTGACGCTGGGTGCTTTCAGCCCGGATGAGGTGCACGAGGACGTGGAGATCGCCATGGCTGCCATCGAGCGCCGCCGTCCGGTGCTGGGCAAGCGCAGCAGCCCGGTGCGCACCGCCATTCTGGACGCACGGGAGTAAGGCTTTTCCCGCAAAACAGCGCATGCATTGGTCGCTGCATGTCCGAGAGGTAAACAGAAATGAGCAGAGAGATCCGCTCCTGCGGTGATCTGGCGGACCTGATCGCCGCGTGGGGCTTCGTACCCTTGTTCCGCAACGGCATACGGGGCTTTTCGGTGGAAGAACTCACCCCGCCGGAGCTGTGGTTTTCGGACACGGCGGAGGGCCCGTGGGAATGGAAAGGGCCGGTCATTCAGGCAAGCGGCTGCGCCTACGGCAAGTTTTTCCGGAACAAAGCGGTATTCATAAGCCGGGAGTGGTTTTTGGATTTTGCCAACTACCGCCGGGACGGTTACGATTACGACGCCCGTTTCGAGGACGGCCTTGCCTCCTTCAACGACAAATGGGTCTACGATCTGCTGGAAAGCGAGCCCTCGCTGCTTTCCAAAGAGCTGAAGCAGCGGGGCGGTTTTGGCAAGGACGGCCGCAAGGGCTTTGATACCATCCTCACCCGGCTGCAGATGCAGGGCTATGTGACCACCACCAACTTTGAATATCTGTTGGATAAACACGGTGCCCCTTACGGCTGGGGCGTTGCCCGCTACGCCGTACCGGAAAACCATTTCGGCGCGGATTTTTCCGCACAGGTCTATCGGCGTGCACCGGAAGAATCCGCCCGGCGCATTGCAGAGCATCTGGCGGCGCTTTTTCCGGATGCCGGCCAAAAACAGATCATGAAAATCGTTGGATAAACGCCCCGGCCGCCTGCAGGGGTAAGCTCAAGGTGGATTTAACTTACAGCTCCACCCGGCCGGCGGCCTTCTTTTGCTCAAGAATCCAAATGCTGCTCTTCGGTGCATTCGGTGCCAAAGAGCAGCTTTTTTTCATATGTTAATTGACGGTTCCCCTTTTTCTGCCGGTGCGACTGTCAAAGAGTCAACGGAACACACATTTCCTGCGTTTTTGGTAACTTTATCACGGAACGCACGGCCGCGACGGCGTATAATAAAGATGCAATAAAGAAAAAGGAGGCCTGTAACAATGGCAGTTGTCGATATCGATCTGGACAATTTTGAAAGCGAAGTGGCACGCAGCGACAAAAAAGTGCTGCTGGACTTCTGGGCGCCCTGGTGCGGCCCCTGCCGCATGGTGAGCCCCATTGTGGACGAGATCGCCCGCGAACGGCCCGACGTCCGGGTAGGCAAGATCAACGTGGACGAACAGTCCGAGCTGGCCGCCGAGTTCGGCGTGATGAGCATCCCCACGCTCATTGTCATCGCGGACCGAAAAATCGTGAACCGCTCTGTCGGTGCAAAGCCCAAGAGTGCGATCCTGGACATGCTGTAAACGGAGGGAGCGTTTATGCGTCTGTTTGAACGGTTCCGCGGCCCTGACATCGACCGCGGCGTGGAGGAGTGCCGCAGCATTCCCGGCGCGGTGCTGCTGGATGTGCGCACCGTCACGGAATACCGCGAGGGGCACATTCCCGGAAGTCGGAATATTCCGCTGCAGGTACTTGACAAAGCGGAGTTTCTGCTTGACAATAAGGATATCCCCCTGTACGTCCACTGCCGTTCCGGCACTCGCAGCCGACAGGCGGCAGAGCTGCTGCGGCAGCTGGGGTACACCAACGTAAAAAACATAGGCGGCCTGACCGCCTATTCCGGAAAGGTAGAATGCTGATATGAAAGCTGTGATCGTGGGCGGTGTGGCCGGTGGCGCCACCGCTGCAGCCCGCATACGGAGACTGGACGAAACGGCAGAGATCGTTGTTTTTGAACGCTCCGGCTACATCTCCTATGCCAACTGCGGCCTGCCCTACCACATCGGCGATGTGATACCCGATGCGAAGGAGCTGACCCTGCAGACGCCGGAAAGCTTTTTTGCCCGGTTCCGCGTGCGGATGAAGGTGCGGCACGAGGTCATCGCCATCCACCCGGAACGGAAAACCGTCCTTGTGAAGGAACTGGACACCGGCCGCGAGTTTGAGGAGAGCTACGACCGGCTGCTGCTTTCGCCCGGCGCAAAACCGGTGCTTCCGCCGCTGCCCGGTATACAGTCGGACCGGCTGTTCACCCTGCGCACCGTCGAAGACGCGCTGCGCATAAAGGAATACGTCCACAGCCGTATCCCCCGCTCCGCCGTGCTTGTGGGCGGCGGCTTTATCGGGCTGGAGCTTGCGGAAAACCTGCGGCAGCTTGGCCTTGACGTGACCATTGTGGAGCTGGGCAGCCAGTTGCTTGCCCCCTTTGACGCGGACATGGCCGCGTTTGTTCACGCCGAAGTGCGCAGACATGGCATCCGGCTGGCGCTGCAGACCGCTGTGACCGGCTTTGTTCCCGCGGGTGACGGCGTGGACGTGCTTTTGAAGGATCGTCCTGCGCTGCATGCCGACATGGTGGTGCTTGCCATCGGCGTTACGCCGGACACCACCCTTGCCCAAAGCGCCGGACTGGAACTTGGCCTGCGCGGCAGCATTGTCGTAAACGACCGGATGGAGACCTCTGTTCCCGACATTTATGCGGTGGGCGACGCGGTGCAGATCAAAAATTCCGTCACAGGACAGGATGCGCTGGCCGCACTGGCCGGCCCCGCCAACAAGCAGGGACGCATCGCCGCCGACAACATCTGCGGCGGCGACAGCCGCTACCGCGGCGCACAGGGCAGCTCCATCCTGAAGGTGTTTGACCTGACTGCCGCCGCCACCGGTCTGAGCGAAGCTGCTGCCGCACGGGCAGGTCTGAAAGCGGACGCCGTTATCCTTTCGCCCATGAGCCACTCCGGTTATTACCCCGGAGGCCGGGTCATGACCATGAAGGCGGTTTTCGAAAAAGACTCTTACCGGCTGCTGGGGGCACAGATCATCGGCGCCGACGGTGTGGACAAGCGTATCGACGTGCTGGCCACCGCCATTCATGCGGGCATGGATGGCGCTCAGCTGAAAGAACTTGACCTTGCCTATGCGCCGCCGTATTCCTCAGCAAAGGATCCGGTCAATCTGGCCGGGTATATGATCGACAACATCGCCGCGGGAACGCTGAAGCAGTGGCGGCTGGCGGACGCGGAAGCGCTGCCCCGGGATGGCAGCGTGACCCTGCTGGACACCCGTACCCACGGTGAGTACAGCCGCGGCCACATAGAAGGCTTCTGCAACATTCCGGTGGACGAGCTTCGCGACCGGCTGGACGAAATCGACAGGGCCAAACCCGTCTATGTCATCTGCCAGAGCGGCCTGCGCAGCTACATCGCCTGCCGCATTCTGGAAGGCAGCGGCTATACCGCCTTCAATTTTGCCGGCGGGTTCCGTTTTTACGACGCCGTGATGCACGACCGCGCCCTTGTGCAGCAGTCCACCGCCTGCGGCATGGACGTTTCCTGACCTGCCGTTTTCTGCACAAAAAAATCCGCCGGAACGCTTTCGGGGCGCTCTTGTGCGGATTTTTGCCGTATGCGGAATACGGGTTGTGTGTTATGTACTCTGCAAGGCTGCCAGACCGGTGGGATCCAGCAGCTCCACCTCGCCGCGGGTCAGGCGCACCAGCCCCTCGCTTTGAAAATACCGCAGCATACGGGTTATGACCTCCCGATGAGAGCCCAGGTGGTTGGCGATGGTCTCGTGGGTCAGTTTCAGTACATTGCTGCCCTCAATGGCGGCCTCCTGCAAAAGAAAATCTGCCACACGCCGGTCCATGCTTTTCCACATGATCTGCTCGATGAGCCACATCACCTCGGAAAAACGGCCGGCCATGACCTCGTTGGTGTAGTTGGAAAGCGCGGCGGATTCCTCCATGATGGCCCGGTACACGTACGGTGCAACGATCCACACCTCGGAGTCCTTCTCTGCAGCAATGGTGATATCAAACTGGATGGAGCGCACCATACAGGGTGCGGAAAGCATGCACAGATCCAGTTCGAACAGGCGGTAGAGGGTGATCTCGCGGCCTTCATCGGACAGATAATACGCGCGCAGCTGTCCGCTGCGTACAAGGATCACGCCGGTGCAGACCGCACCGCTGTGGAGGATCTCGCCCTTTTTCACGGTGTGCAGTGCCGTTCCCTCGGTCATTTTCTGCTGCTGTGCCGGAGTAAGCTTATCCCAGACGGCAAAATGGTCCCGAAAACGCATGAATATCCCCCTCCTTATCCAACTCAAGTATACCCCTCCGCTGCGGCCTTGTCAACGGATGCCGCAGCCAAACGCTCCGCTTCTTTTTCCACTTTTATGGGTCTGTGATTTTATCACAGAAGCATCGGCGGTTTTGCGGTATACTGTACACAGGATAAGACATCCGGCATCGACAGAAAAGGGAGGTTCCCGCAATGAAGAAAAACGTCAAAAATCTGATTTATTCCGTATCGTTCACCCTGGGCGGCATGCTGGCGGGGCTTGGCTGCTATTTTGCCGGCTGCGCCTCCGGGCTCTGCCCCATCACGGCCAATCCGGTGCGCGCCATGGTATATGCCGGCATTATGGGCTGGCTGCTGTCCGTTCTTTTCCGGAAAGAGCCCAAAAACGAACAGGAGGCTGCCGACTGTGGCTGCACCGGATAAAAGCGAACGCGCCGGGTTCCCCGCCCGCGCTTCGGACGAACAGATCCGCCGCGTCTGCCGCATGGAGCATCTGCTGGAGCTTGTGCAGCGCGGCGAGGACACGCCGCAGTATACCGTACAGGAGGCGCTTGCCATTCTGAGCGCCTACTACGCCGGCCCGCAGTGGCGGGAGGATTTTGAAACGGATGAAGCCGGTCTTTTCCCCAAAACGCTCCGGCGCGGTGTGCTGGCCGAGGACACCCTTTACGATCTTCTTACCCTCTGATTTTTCTCTTTCCTCCTACAGATATAAACGAAAATGCAGACATCCGCCCTCAGAAAGCGGGTGTCTGCATTTTTGTTTGCAAAACCGTTTCAGGTAACCGCCACCGGCTTTGCGGTCCGTGCACTTACAGCGTCTGCCGCGGCCTGCGCGGCTTCCGCGCTCATCATCTCGGCCGCATCGTATCCGGCACACATACCCAGCGCCGTGTATTTGCTCACGCCGAAGGGATGGTAGGGTTCGATATGCAGTTCGGTGATGTTGGCATACCGCTGTGCCAGCCGCGCAAGCGCCGCATAGTGCTGCGGCGTATCGTTGCAGCCGGGAATGATGGGGCAGCGCAGGACGACCGGCTTTTCCAGCTCGGCCAGCAGCGCCAGATTTTCCAATATGAGGGCGTTGTCCGCGCCGGTCAGCCGTCTGTGCGCGGCGGGATCGGTGTGCTTGCAGTCGTACAGAAACAGGTCCGTATCCTGCGCAAGAGCGCGAAGCGCCTGTGCGCTGCCGTGTCCGCAGGTCTCCACGCACACGTGAATGCCCTGTGCCTTTGCAAGGCGGGCCAGCGCGGCGGAAAATTGCCATTGCGCCAGCGGTTCACCGCCGGAAAGCGTCATACCCCCGCCGGAATTGCGAAAAAACGGAATATCCTTGCGTACCTCGGCAAGCACTTCCTCCGCTGTCATGCAGCGCCCCACCTGACGCAGGGCTTCGTTGGGGCAGGCGGCTGCGCAGCTGCCGCAGACGGCACAGCGGCTGCGGTCGATGGCATGCCCCTGCGGCGAAAAACCGTGCGCACCGTTTGTACAAGCCGCCGCACAGCCGCCGCAGCCGGTGCAGCGGTCGGCGGTAAAATACAGCTGCGGCTTTGCCGAAAGACCTTCGGCATTGTGGCACCAGATGCAGCGCAGCGGGCAGCCTTTTAAAAACACCGCAGTGCGGATGCCGGGGCCATCGTCCACGCAGAAATGCTGGACATCAAATACCACGCCCTGCTGCATCAGGCAAACGCTCCTTCCTCCGCCTCGAACCGTTCGATGAATTTCAGCTTCATGTTGTTGTCAAACTCGTTGAAATACCGGCTGTGGCCGCCGATGCGCACAATGAGATCCGGATAGGCCGCGGGGTCTGCATACGCCTTTTTCAGTATTTCCACGCTGAGGCCGTTGACCTGGATCTGCAGGCCGCCCAGTTCAAAATAGGTACGGATGAGCGCGGCGATCTTATCCCGGTTGGCGGCGGTGTTCAGGTTGCGCACGCCGATGTGCACATCCAGCGCCTGTCCGCCGTTGAAGCGGGTCTGATCCAGCCGTCCGGCAGAAAGCACCATATTGGTGGGGCCGCCCGTGCGCGCCGCTGCGGCAGGGCCCGCGTTTTTCGCCACAGGCTCGCCCGCAAGACGGCCGCTGAAAAAGGCCGGACGGTCGCCGCCCCAGGGAACATCGCTCCACAGCGTGTGCAGCGAGGGCAGATACCGGCGGTTTTCGGCGCGGCGGGCTTCGCAGATATCGGCGTGCAGATCTCCCAATTTGCAAAGATTGGCGTCCGCAGCTTCGTCGCCCATACCGTATTTGCCGCAGCTCAGCAGGTCGCGGCGCAGGGCCTCGCAGCCCTGATAGTTCGCCTTTGCGGCTGCTGTAAGCTGTTCGATGGTGTATTTTTTCTGTCCGAAAACCAGCGTTTCAATGGCGGTGAAAGCATCTGCCGTATCCGCCATGGCAAAAACTTCAGTGATGATGTTGTGGTACAGCGCACCGCCGTCCCAGCGCTCCCTGCCGCGGCGGATGCAGTCCTCCGTCAGAGCGGAAAGCCACGGGTTGGGGGTGAGCTTTGCCTGTTTTGGGATGTTTTCTTCGTTCCAGTCGGTGATCCAGTCGAAGATCTCCTTCTCGTATGCGCGGTACTGCGCCCAGAGCTGCTCCGCCGTTTCGTACCCGGTGCGCGGCTGCGTTTTGAACGGAACGGGCAGCTCGCCGTCAATGGGCTGACCGCCGTTGAGGGCCAGTTCCAGCGGAAGATGCGCGTTGAGCACCGTGCCCCAGCCGTGGGAGGCTTCGCCGTGCGGCAGGGAAAGATTCATACAGGTACTGATCTGATAGCGCTTTGCCTCCTGTTCGCCGACGCCGCGGGCTTTTACGGCGGCAAGGCAGCTTTCTTCGGAATAAAAGCTGGGCTGGCCCATCTCAAACAGCTCTTTGCTCACCAGCTCGCGCAGAAACTCCGGCGGAGTGTTCTTATTGATACGCGCGACAAACAGCGGCGCCCGCAGACGCGAAATCTTTTCGGCGCGGACCATCAACCACGAAAGCGCGTTGGTGGCGTCATTGCCGTTTTCATCCACGCCGCCCACGCTGACGGCACAGTCGTTGCCGTCGTAGGAATCCAGCATGCGGTAAAACTGCAGCAGCATGGCGGTGATCTCGTCATCCGTCACGCCTTTTTCTTTAGAGGCCAGATAGTAGGGGTACATGTACTGGTCAAAGCTGCCGAAGGACACCGAAATGCAGCTGCCGGAGGAGATGCCGCACAGCGAGCGCAGGATCCACGCCGCCTGCAGAGCCTCGTAAAAATCCTGCGGAGACTGCATGGGCACCTTGCGGCATGCGTCCGCCATACGCTGCAGCCGGGCTTTTTCCTCCGGTGTTCCGGCGGCGTCAGCAAGCTGCTGTGCCAGCGCGGCAAAGCCGCCGGCAAGCTGCTGCGCCGCGCCCAGCGCCAGCTTCATGCCGCGCAGCATGTCGTTCTTTTCCGTCGTATTGTCCGGTTTGCGCAGTTCCGCCTCCACCCGGGCAAGATAGGCATTGATACCGCGGGCAAGCACCGTGCGGTAGTCCAGCTCGTGATGCACACGGTCATAGCCGCCCACATTGCAGCCCTGCCGCTGCAGCCACCATACGGGTGAGCCCTGCTCCTGCGGCATCCGCGGCGCGGCGGGCACCGTGTACAGGGTGCGCTCCAGCTCCTCCGGCGTTTCAAAGCCGTACCATCCGGCAAAGACGTCCTGCTGCCGGACGTGCAGCGGAAGCTGTCCCAGCACTGTGCAAAACAGCATGGCCTCCTGTTCGGGCACGCTCAGCGCGGCCCATTCGCCGGCATGGCTGTCCCGCGCCCGCTCCAGATCCCAGTTGCTCCAATATTCCATCGTTGCGGTCTCCCTTGATCTTCTTTTTTGTCCGAAGCTCCGCGGTCTCTTTCAAGACGAATATAGCACAATCGGGGTTTTGATTCAATACTTTTCTGTTTTCGCGTGGATATCGCCGTGTTTTTTCGCACGGAAAACGCCTTTCCGGAGCATACGCTGCAGAAAGGCGTTCCCGTTCTGTTTTATTAAGGGCTCAGCTCCACTCCACCACGGCATTTTCAAACCCGGCAGGCAGCACCAGCGCAGGCCGCTCGCCGCGCTGCACCGTCACGGCGACGTGCAGCTCTTTTTTCTCCAGATCCCACCGGAAGGCGACCTTGCCGCCGGGGTAGCAGAAATCCTTCACCTCGCCGGTGTTCCAGCGGGCGGGGCAGGCGGGCAGAATGTGGAGCTTGCCGTTCCGGAAGCGGAACAGCATTTCCTGCACGGCGTTGACACAGCCCAGCAGGCCGTCCAGCTGCACACATGCAGGCCAGGAGGCATTGCCTTCCTCCAGAACGATACCCATGTTGCGATAATCACAACAGGACATCAGATTGTTCAGCAGCGAACCTTTGGACATCATATCCAGCTGCCGCAGAGCGTCCTCACTGCGGCCGAACCGGCTGTAGATGGCGGCCATGTGAGGCATGGTCCAGTCCACCTGTGCACCCAATACCCTCAGTTCCACTGCTTTTTTCAAAGGCACGATATATCGCCGGGGCACTCTCGGCGGTGACCTCCTCGCCGGGGAACACCGGATAGATATGGGAGATATGCCGGTGGAAATACTGGTCATCCAGATCCTCGGCCATCCATTCTTTTACCGCACCGTCGCCATTGAGCATATAGGGCGGAATTTTGTCCAGAACAGACTGCCAGACAGGCAGCTTTTCGGCGTACAGACCGCGGCTGCCGCATATCTCCAGCAGGTTGGTCAGCACCTCTTTCAGCACGGCAAAGTCCATGGTGGCGTTCTTCACCACCGGACAGGTATGGCTCATATGGTCCACTTCAGCACAGGACAGATTGCGAGGGGTGTTCTCCGGCGATACGGACGGATAAATTTTGATCTGTCCCTTTTCGTCATAGCAGAGGTAATCCTCGTAAAAGGCCGCCGTTTCCAGCATCAGCGGCAGGATCTCGCTGCGCAGCAGCTCCTCGTCGCCGGTGTAGCGGTAACAATCGTAAAAATGACGGCACATCCAGCCTGCGCCGGAGATCCAGTTGGTGATAACGGCCACCGCGGGGGCGACCGCTCCGTCTATCGGGGTGGAATATGCAGACACGAAAATACCCCTGCAGCCGAACAGCTTGCGGGCGTTTTCCTGCATCTGGGGGATCTTTTTATACCAATAGTGGACAAGAGACCTGCCGTAGTCCGCCAGACCGCCCACGTTGATGTGCCAGTAGATGAGCTGCACGTTTTCGTTGGCGACGTGCTGCGGCCAGGGCTGGTCGTAGTCGCAGGCCCAGAGGCCGTACAGCGGGAAGGGATTGGTCTGGGGCGAGGTGCCGCTGATGAACAGATACCGGCCAAAGCGCCACATTTTCTCCGTAAAGGCGGGGCTCATCACGCCGTCATACGCCTCATCCAGCAGCTCCTCGGTGCTCATGGCAAGGCCGGGAGCCTCCGGCGGCGCCAGCTGCAGCTGCGCGGTGCCGTACAGAGTGGCAAATTTTTCGCTGTGGCGGGTTTTCAGCTCGGCATAGCCGGGCAGGGTCCGCAGCGCGGCAGCGGTTGGGGCAAAATCCTCGTGCGTGCCCACAAAACTTTTCAGCATAATGACGATCTCCGTTGCACCGTATACAGAGACGGACGTCTCGCCGTATTCCACCGTGCCGCTTTCGGCCAGCACCTGCACCACGGCGCCGGCCTGCCTGCCGCCGTCGAATTTGTAGCCGTAATACAGCAGGCCCTCCTTCACAAAGCACTCTTTTGTGCTTTCCAGCTCGGCATACATCCGCTGTGCACGCGCCTGATTGCCGCGCATGATCTCCAGATTGTTCACCGGCACCAGCTCCAGCTCTACCTTGAGCTGCGAGAGGCCCGTCGGTGCAGAGACGCGGTAAACCGCTACATCATCCGTGCAGGAGACAAACGCTTCGCGCTCGTAAGCGTTGCGTACAAAAGCGCCCTGCGCGTTTTTTTCCTCCAGCTCGTAGCTGATATTCAGGATACCATGCTGCATATCCAGCGCGCGGCGGTAGTGGAAAAACGAAGCCCCCTGGCCAATGTCCAGTTTCAGCACACCCAGAGGCACCGGGACTGAGAGGCAGGAGATAGTATCCAGGTCATTGGCGTTATAGCCTTTTTCATGCAGTGCATCAGCGAGCATTTCGCCGGCGGCTTTATAGCCGCCCCTGTCGATGGCAGCACGCATCCGCGGCAGGGCTTCGCTCACATCAGGCAGCTCCTTTGTGATACGCCAGTTCCACAGATCGTGCCGGTTGACGGTCATGCGCTCGAACCGGATGCCGCATTCCACCATGGCGCCCATGGTGCCGTTGCCAAGGGGGCTGCCCTCCTTCCATTTTTCGTGACACAGGGAAGCCGGCCGCGTATTGACCAGTACGTGTCTGTCCGCTGTTTTCATAGTGTCTTTCTCCTTTTCCGTTTCTTTCAAAATCATTTTATCAGAAAATTGTTTACCCGTAAACGATCATCGCGACCGAAAGCGCCCCCAGCACAACGCCGCACACATTTCTGCCGGTAATTTTTTCCCGGAACAGCACTGCCCCCAGAAAAAGGCAGCCGACGACGCTGATGACGCTGGGCACGGTGTTGAGCCCCACCACCGTCACCGTACGGGACAGCGTTGTGGTAAGGCAGACGATGGACGAACACGTCGCACCAAGAAGCGTTCCGTACACAAGCAGCGGCTTTGGCAGCGGCGGCTGCGTGCCGCCGCGATCCGCTTTGCTGCGCCGGGCAGCCGCCGCCAGCAGCAAAAACAGCAGCGAGCTGCACGCGCAGGTGATGCAGGAGTAAAGCGCGGCGTTGCCGCCTTCCGCCCGTACTGCGAAATATTTGCTCAATATACTTGCCGCACCGTTGATGAGAAAATTTGCCGCCAACAGCAGCCATGCACGGCCGGTCATACGGCGGGAAGAACTTTCTCCCCTGCCCTGCTGCGCGGGCGAAAGGCAGTACGCCGCCGTAAAAAACACCGCGACACCCAGCCATTGCAGCAGGGACATCGGCTCGGCAAAAAACAGCATGCCCGCAATGCTTGTAAGGATGATGCCGCCGCCCATGGCGCACGGGTTGCACGGCACCAGCGGCGCGGTTTTCAGCGCCTCCAGCGAGGTGATCAGCTCCGTCACATAGCAGACGGCGGGCAGCACCGAGCAGACCAGCGTCGGTACGCCGAAGCCGTGAAGCCCGAACAGGCACAGATACACCAGTGAGAACACCGCTGCGGCAAACTCAAAGAATGCGCCGCAGCCGTCCTGCTGCAGCTTTGCCAGGACCCGCCGGTCACCGGCTGTGTCAGCCGCATGGACGTTTTTTGAAGGCGCGGATACTGGAACGCGGTTCCGCCGGAGGCAGCCGGCCGGAAAACGAACAAAACCGAAGCTGTCCGCCGTTGTTTTCTTCCGCCGTTCCCGAAAACGACACCCTTTGCGCCGGACTGCGGCAGGTTAAAATACCGGATCAGGTTCTGGGGCCTGCTCGGCTGTGGAGCTGCTGATCCTGCACCGGCTGACCGAGGGCTGTTCCTATCAAGCCATCTCCGAAGAGGTCTTTCTGTCCGTTGATACCGTAAAATACCACATCCGGAAGGTTTACCGGAGGCTTGGCATTCACCGGCAGCAGGAGCTGGTCCGGCTGCTGCACAAATATGGCATCCGGCTGCTTTGACCGGCCCGCCATCACCGTTTATTAAAAAGGCCGCGGCCAACGGGCTCTCCCACTGACCGCAGTCTTTTTTGTTTGTATCGTTTAATTTTTCCGAAACGCTTCTTTTGCCAGAATATATTACTTATACAGCCGGAAGCCCACGCACTCATAGGCGGGGACGTCGGTCTCAAAGACCAGTTTGCCGTCCGCAAGGTGTGCTTTGCCGCCGATGACGTCGCAGTGGGTATAGGTATCCTCCAGCTCAAACTCCGGCGTGTAGACGGTATCCGCATTGATGTTGGCAAGCCACACGGACAGGGAATCCCCACCCGATTTGGCCACCGTGTACAGGTTGGGATTTTTGTAGTTGATGGCCGGCACGCTGCCGCCCATGGCGCGGATGGCATCCACAAGCTGCTGCTGACGGTAGTAGGAGCAGTAGATGGGGCTTTCCACCGTGGGTGCCGAGTTACCGTCAAAGGCATAGACCAGATATTGGGCGCCGTCGGCTGCGTCGTAACGGTAGCAGGAAGGCGCCCGGGTCTTATCCTGAAAAACGTACTCGCTCAGCACGCAGGCGTCTGCAGCGGTCTCGATACGGTACATGGTTCCGGACTTGATGGCCTCGCCGATGCCGACGATCTGATCCGGGCCGAAGGTCTCGTTCCATGCGGTTTCGACGATATGGGACTTCAGGCCCACGTCGTAGCCGCGCTGCTGCAGAATAAGGGCGGCGGGCAGATCCAGAATGATGCCCTGCTTATAGTCCGCGGGATCAAAGAAGCGGGCACATTCGCCAAAGACGACGCAGGTGTTGTCTTTGCCGGTGTACTTGACGGGAATGGCGTTTTTGTTGATGAAGCGCTGGCCGTGGCGGAACACCTCGGTGGTGTACTCCCAGTGACCGGCGGTCTCCGGCAGGGTGACCTCCGCCAGCTTGCGCATTTTGTCAATGACGATGATGCCTTCATCGTTTTCCAGCGCGTTTTCGTCGATCCAGTCCCGCAGCGGCTTATGGGCCAGATGCGCCCGCAGGTAGCCGTCCTCGTAATCCGGGCCGGAGGAATAGTCGTACATGTACTTGAAAGCGCCCACATTGCCGGCAAACCGCACGCACTGGTCATAGATCTCGCAATACGAGGCGGGAATGATATGGCGCGGACGGGGATAGCTGTCGTTTTCGTCAAACAGCTCGATGTCCACACCCTCGCACCAGACGGTCTGCTCGCGCACAAACTCGATGATGGAGGCAAGGCTCTGACCTTTGAAGCGGTCCTGCCAGACCCAGTAGGGCGCGCCGGTCAGGCGCATAAAGGGGCGGGTGTTGCCGGCAAGGATCTTTGCCAGCGTCAGAGCGTCGGCACCCTCTTCATCCCACGAGGTGTAGCCGGTGCAGAAGCCCATGCGGACGGTGGGGTCGATGGCGTCCACCTCGGCGCGCAGACGGGCACAGAAATCCCTGAGCGAATCGCCGGTGATCTCCATCCATGTGGTGCGGTAACGGTTGGGTGCGCCGCCGGTCACATTTTTATAGATCTCCTCGCGGCCGGGGCGGGAACCGAATTTCTCGTAGAACAGCTTCATGTGCTTATCACAGGCACAGCCCAGCCCGCGCAGCGACAGGCACAGGTCATCGTCCAGCATGATAAGCTTTGCACCGGCCTTGACGCAGCGGCGAATGATGTTCACCGTAAGATCGAACAGTCCCTGGCTGAGGAAGCAGAACTGGTCGATACCGGGGATCCCCTCGTCGAGCATACCCTTGACCCTGTCGAAATCCTTCGTCACTTTTTTGCTGTGCTCCGACAGTCTGCCCATCAGACCGATGGTGGGGATCCATGTACCGCAGGCAAAACCATTGCTTTCAAAAAAGCGCAGATTTTCCTCCAAAGCCGTAAACGGTTCCTCTGTCTCATCGCCAAACCATCTGCTGAGCGCGACGAACACAAAATCCGTGCTGGCCTTTTTCATTTTTTCCAGATAGATGCCGCGAGTCTCCTCATTCAACGTTCTCAGCATCAGCGGTGCATACAATTTATGTTCCATGCCTTTTCTCCTTTTTCGGCTGTCGCCGTATTTCCTTTTTTCTTATTGTACCTTATGGCTGCACAAAGCACAAGTCCAAAGACTGACGAATTTCACCCGCTTTTTTCGTGCACCGGCTTCATGATGCACAGGGCGGTATTGGGTCAGATGTCCAGATTGGTGGTGTCCGGCACCAGAAAATCCACATCGGCCAGCGCCAGCAGCTCCACATGCCGACGCATCACCCATTCATCGCAGCCGTAATAACCGAAAATGGATTCGCCCCGGTGATGGCAATCAAAATCCTTTCCCCACGCGGGATGGGAGGGATCCTTTGCCGCTTCGGGGCACTTTTCCAGAACCTCCGTCACATTGATGGGGCCGTTCGGCCCTGCATGGTAAAACTTGTAATGTCCGCTGCCAAGCGTCAGAAAGTAAAATACACCCACCTGTTTTTCTTTGCGCAGAGGACCGACCTCTTCAAAAGCGGGAAGCTTTCGCCCCGGATCGTCCACCGCCGCAAGAGCGGCATTATTTATGGCAGCGCCGTTCATATCCATTTCTCTTTATCGGTCCGGTATCCCCGGCACGGCAAAGCCTGCGGGAGGCTTCGGGAACGCTTACTCTGCATTCTGCCCACAGTATAGCATATCCGTACAGAAAAGCACAATAGCGTTTATAGTAAAGCACAATAGCGTTTATAGTACAAAAAACCATAAAATAAGAAGCCCTCTCCAGTAACGGAGAGGGTCTTGTGTTTGAGCATTATCAGACGATGAAGTACAGGATCAGGGGGATGCACAGGACGTACATAACGGGATGCACGGTCTTGCCCTTGCCCGTGACCAGCTTGATGAACACGTCGGCCAGGATACCCAGAGAGATGCCGGCAGCGATGTCGCCGGTGAAGGTGGTGAAGATGATCAGGGTCAGCGGGCCGAAGGCGTTCTTGAAGTCAGAGAAGTCAATGGCGGTGAAGCTGGACATCATGGAGAAGCCCACGAACAGCAGTGCAACGCCGGTGACGCAGGTGGGGATCATCAGGAACAGCGGGCTGAAGAAGATGCACAGCAGGAACAGCGCACCGGTCACCAGAGCGGAGATACCGGTACGGCCGCCGGCCTCAACGCCGATGGTGGACTCGATGAAGGTGGTGATGGTGGTGTTACCGGTAGCAGAACCTGCAACAGTGCCAATGGCATCCACCAGGAAGGGCTTTTCGATCTGGGGCAGGTTGCCGTCCTCGTCCACCCAGCCGGTCTGCACGCTGACAGCGGTCAAAGCGGAGAAGGTAGCGAAGAAGTCGCCGACAAACAGCACGAAGATCATGACCAGAGCGCTGGGGATGTTGGCCAGAATGGACTTGAAGTCGTAGGCAAAGAACAGGTTGCCGATCTCACCCATGTCAGGCACAGCGACCAGGCTGCCGGGCCAGACGGTAACGCCCATGGGGATGCCGATGACGGTGCCGGCCAGAATGCCGATCAGGATAGCGCCGCGGACCTTGAAAGCGGTCAGAACAGCGGTGATGGCAAAGGTGATCAGAGCCAGCTGCACGGTGGTCTGAGTGAAATCGCCAAGAGCCAGAGAGCCGCCCTCGAACACGGCCAGACCGGTGTTGCTGAAGCCCAGATAGGACACGAAGAAGCCAACGGCGGTGGCAGTGGCGATCTTCATGTTCTTGGGCAGCATCTCGACGATGACCTTACGCAGGCCAAGCACGGTGATGAGGATGAAAATGGTACCGGAGCACAGCAGCAGAGCCATGACCCAGCCGAAGGAAACGGTGCCGGCCTGAACCATGGCGCCCAGCATAAAGTTGGTGCCCATGCCGCAGGACAGTGCCAGAGGCAGGTTGGCGTACAGACCCATGAAAATGGTGACCAGACCGGAGACCAGAGCACACATGACCATCAGTGCGGATTTGCTGATGTACACGCCGTTGCAGTCTGTGATACCGGCATCGGGACCAAAGCCAGCGATGGCGGCGGGCTGCAGAGCCAGCACGTAAGCCATGGTGACGAAGGTGGTGAAGCCTGCCAGAAGCTCGCGCTTATACGTGGTATTGCGCTCGCCCAGGCGGAAGAAATCTTTCTTCATTGGTAAATACCCTCTCTTTTTCAAATTTCAAAAAATTTAATTGGTGTGCGGTTTTACCCGCACACCAATTTTGACATGGGAAAATTACTCGATGACCTCGAGGATGGGATCGATGATCTCG
>CAZYRD010000030.1:0-16697 GCA_964649475.1 uncultured Faecalibacterium sp. | reverse complement strand
GGTGTCTCTGGCTACCTCTTATGCGCAGGGCAACGAAAACGCCATCCTCATGGCTACGCAGATCCTCATCCCGCTGCTGGTCATGCTGATCCCCTACCTGCTGCAGCTGGCCGCGCTCATCAGCTTCAGCGTGCGGCTGTTCGGCCGCGGCAACCGCTGGGTGCACATGGTGCTCAGCGTGCTGTGGGCTGCGTTCAGCGTGGTCAACGTGCTGCTGTACCTCTCCGGTACCTTTGCCCAGTGCGCCCCGCAGTACATGCTGGCGCTGGAATTTGTCGCCACCGGTCTGCTGGTCGGCGTGACCGGCTTTGCCGGTGCGAACATCTCCAGGGAGGAGTATCCCGCCCTGCGTGATGCCGACGCCGCCGCCTACGCCGAAAAGAACGCGAAGAAGAAAAAGGCCAAGGCTGAGGAAGTCCCTGCGGAGGAAGCTGCCGAAGAAACCGCCGAAGCCGCCGAAGTCTCTGCGGAGGAAGTCCCCGCTGAGGAAGTCTCCGCTGAGGAAGTCCCTGCGGAGGAAGCTGCTCCCGCCGAAGCCGCCGAAGTCTCTGCGGAGGAAGTCTCCGCTGAAGAAGCTGCTCCCGCCGAGGCCGCCGAAGCCCCTGCGGAGGAAGTCTCCGCTGAAGAAGCTGCTCCCGCCGAGGCCGCCGAAGCCCCTGCGGAAGAAGCCGCCGAAGCCCCCGTCGAAGAATAAAGCTCTCCTGTCGCCCAAATGCCCGCCGCGTACAGACCGGCGGGTATTTTTTTTGCGCCGTTTTCCGGGGATTTCGCAAAAAAGGGGTTCTTTTTTGCGCCGTTTTATGGTATTCTGTTTTCGAACGGGAATGCGGTTCCCCGCCGCGTTCGCAAACAAACACTGCAAACGATAAAAAGGAAAAAGAGGAAACAGGCATGCTTTACAAAAAGAACAGCGCGCCCAAGCTGGATGACCAGCTGTTCCGCGCTCCCACCGCCGAATACCGCGGCACGCCCTTCTGGGCATGGAACTGCAAGCTGGAACGCGAAGAGCTGGAATGGCAGCTGGAAGTGTTCAAAAAAATGGGCTTTGGCGGCGGCCACATGCACGTGCGCAGCGGCATGGCCACCAACTACCTCAGCGACGAGTATATGGCGCTGATCAGGGCCTGCGTGGACAAGGCCAAAAGCGAGAACATGCTGGCCTGGCTGTACGACGAGGATCGCTGGCCCTCCGGTTCGGCCGGCGGCCTTGTCACCAGGGACAAGCAGTACCGCGCCCGCTACCTGCTGTTCACCCCCACCCCGTACAGCGGCAACACCACCCGTGTCGAAACCTCGCAGGCCGCCGGTTCCCGCACCGAGAACGGCTATCTGCTGGGCTGCTTTGACGTGGAGCTGGACGCCGAGGGCTATCTGGTCAGCTCCAAAATGATCGGCGAAAACGAGGAGGCCGCCCACGACAAGTGGTATGCCTACATCGAAAGCCCCAACGAGAGCGGCTGGTACAACAACCAGACCTACGTCAACACGCTGGACAAAAAGTCCATGGACCGCTTTATCGAGGTCACCTACGAGGCCTACAACCGCACCATTGCTGACGAGTTCGACAAGACCGTGCCCTCCATCTTCACCGATGAGCCTCAGTTCACCCGCAAGTCCACCCTCAGGTTCGCCACCGACAAGACCGACGTCACCCTGCCCTGGACTGACGACCTGGCCGCCACCTTTGCCGCCGTCTACAACGGCGAGGACCTGCTGGCCGGCGTGCCGGAGCTGATCTGGGACCGTGCCGACGGTGCCCCCAGCGTGCTGCGCTACCACTACCACGACCACATCTGCGAGCGCTTCACCGAAGCCTTCGCCGACAACTGCGGCGCATGGTGCCGCGAGCACGGCCTGGCCCTCACCGGCCACATGATGGAAGAGCCCACGCTGGAAAGCCAGACCGCCGCCCTTGGCGAGGCCATGCGCGCCTACCGCGGCTTTGACCTGCCCGGCATTGATATGCTGTGCGCCCGTTTCGAGTATACCACCGCCAAGCAGACCCAGTCCGCCGTGCATCAGTTCGGCTACGAGGGCATGCTCAGCGAGCTGTACGGTGTCACCAACTGGGACTTCGACTTCCGCGGCCACAAACTGCACGGTGACTGGCAGGCCGCTCTGGGCGTCACCATCCGCGTGCCGCACCTCAGCTGGGTCTCCATGGCCGGTGAAGCCAAGCGCGACTACCCCGCTTCCATCAGCTACCAGTCTCCCTGGTGGGACAAATACGCGCTGGTGGAGGACCACTTCGCCCGCGTCGCCACCGCCATGACCCGCGGCGTGCCTGTGGTCAAGGTGGGCGTCATCCATCCCGTGGAAAGCTACTGGCTGCACTGGGGCCCCGCCGAAAGCACCGCCCTTGTGCGTGACGAGATGGATCACAACTTCCAGAACCTGACCGAATGGCTGCTGTTCGGCGGCGTGGACTTCGACTTCATCAGCGAAAGCCTGCTGCCCACCCAGTGCGAAAAGGCCTCCGCCCCGCTGACCGTGGGCAAAATGGCCTATGACGTCATCGTCGTGCCCGGCTGCGAGACCCTGCGCTCCTCCACGCTGGAGCGTCTGGAAGCCTTCGCCGCCGCCGGCGGCAAGCTGATCTTCACCGGCGCCATCCCCACGCTGGAGGACGCCGTCGCCAGCGACCGCGCCGCCAAACTGGCCGCCGCCAGCGTGTGCGTGCCCCTGTCCCGCGGCGCCGTGCTGGACGCTGTGGAATGCGGCCGCGTTGTGGACATCCGCAACCAGACCGGCTCCCTCACCGACAACCTGCTGTACCAGCTGCGCGCGGACGGCGACGGCCAGTGGCTGTTCATCGCCCACGGCAAGGAGCCGTACAACAAGGACATCTCCAAATATCAGGATCTGCGCATCCGCATCGCCGGCGAATGGGTACCCACCGTGTACAACACCATGACCGGCGAAAAGGAGACCATCGACTTTACCGTTGCAAACGGCCGCACCGAAGTGCGTACCCGTATGTACGATTACGACAGCCTGCTGCTGTGGCTGGCCCCCGCCGAAGGCACCTGTGCCGGTACGGCTGACGCTGTGGCCGCCGTGGCCGAAGGTGCCGCCAAGGTGCTGCCCGCCACCCTGCCCTACACCCTCAGCGAGCCCAACGCCCTGCTGCTGGATCAGGCCGAGTGGGCGCTGGATGACGGCGAGTGGCAGCCCTGCGAGGAGATCCTGCGTCTGGACAATGTCTGCCGCGAGACCATGGGCTGGCCCAGCCGCAAGGAGTCCTTTGCCCAGCCGTGGGTCGTGCCCGAAGAGCCCGTCACCCATTGCGTCAAGCTGCGCTGGAGCATCGAAAGCGCCATCGCTTACGAGGGCGCCAGCCTTGCCATCGAGGACGCCGAAACCGTCAAGCTGACCTTCAACGGCCGGCCTGTGGAAAGCGTCGTCACCGGCTGGTATACCGACAAGTCCATCAAAACCGTGGCTCTGCCCGCCCTGAAGGCCGGCACCAACGTGCTGGAGGCGGTCATCCCCTTCGGCCGCCGTACCAGCGTGGAATGGGCCTACCTGCTGGGTGACTTCGGCGTCGAGGCCTGCGGCCGCAGCGCCCGCGTTGTGGAAGCCCGCAAGGAGCTGGCCTTCGGCGACATCACCGCACAGGGTCTGCCCTTCTACGGCGGCAACGTCACCTACCACGTGCCCGTTGCCACCGACGGCGGCGAGCTGGTGCTGCGCGCCTCCCAGTACCGCGGCGCTCTGCAGACTGTGGCTGTGGACGGCGGCGAGGAGCTGCCCGTCATCTACCCGCCCTACACCGTCAGCCTTGGCAAGCCCGCCGCCGGCGCCCACACCGTGGACGTCAAGCTGTACGGCCATCGCCGCAACGGCTTCGGCCCCGTGCATCTCACCGACCTCAACGACCGCTGGATCGGCCCCAACGCATGGCGCAGCGAAGGCGACCGCTGGTGCTACGACTACCGTCTGGCCGAGGAAGGCATCCTGACCACCCCCGTGATTGTAGAGAAGTAAAATTGCTGCGCAAATAATCTCAACCAACCCGGTACACACGGGCGGCTGCTTGTCAAAAGCCGCCGCCCGTGTTTTCCCTTTCTCAAGGAGTTCGTATTCATCCACACAAAACATCGAGGAACCGTTTATGCTGTATAAAAAAAGAAACACGCCCCGGCTGGATATGGAGCTGTTCCGCGCTCCCACCAGCGAATACCGCGGCGCTCCGTTCTGGGCATGGAACTGCAAGCTGGAACAGCCGGAACTGGACCGTCAGCTGGAAATTCTGAAAAAGATGGGCTTCGGCGGCGCGCACCTGCATGTGCGCACCGGTATGTCCATCCCCTATCTGAGCGAGGAATACATGGGCTTTGTCAAGGCCTGTGTGGAAAAGGCAAAAAGCCTCGATATGCTGAGCTGGCTGTACGATGAGGACCGCTGGCCCTCCGGTTCGGCCGGCGGCCTTGTCACCAGGGACAAGGCTTGCCGCGCCCGCTACCTGCTGTTCACGCCCGTTTCCTACGAGGACGGCCAGCCCTCCACCAAGGAGGTGGATCCCTCCGAAGCCGAGGCTGTGCGCCGTCACAACGGCACGCTGCTGGCCTGCTACGATGTGGAGCTGGACGCCGACGGCTATCTGGTAAGCGCAAAGCGCATCCCGCAGGACGCCCCCGCCGCCCATACCAAGTGGTACGCCTATCTGGAGGTCCACGTGGAGGACCCGTGGTACAATGATCAGGCCTATGTCAATACGCTGGACAAAAAGGCCATGGACCGCTTTATCGAGATCACCTACGAGGCCTACAACCGCACCGTGGCGGATGAATTTGACAAGACCGTGCCCTCCATGTTCACGGACGAGCCTCAGTTTACCCGCAAGTCCACCCTGCGCTTTGCCACGGACAAGACCGACGTCACCCTGCCCTGGACTGACGATCTGGTGGAAAGCTACAACGCCGCCTACGCCGGCGAGGACATTCTGGATACCGTGCCGGAGCTGATCTGGGACCGTGCCGACGGCAAGGTCTCCGTCAGCCGCTACCACTATCACGACCACATCTGCGAGCGCTTTACCCGGGCCTACGCCGACAACTGCGGCGCGTGGTGCCGCGAACACGGTCTGGCGCTCACCGGCCATATGATGGGCGAGCCCACGCTGGAATACCAGACCAGCGCCCTCGGCGAGGCCATGCGCGCCTACCGCGGGTTTGATCTGCCCGGCATTGATATGCTGTGCGCGTGGTTCGAGTACACCACCGCCAAGCAGACCCAGTCCGCCGTGCACCAGTTCGGCCGCGAAGGTATGCTCAGCGAGCTGTACGGTGTCACCAACTGGGACTTCGACTTCCGCAGCCACAAGCTGCACGGCGACTGGCAGGCTGCGCTGGGCGTCACCGTCCGTGTGCCCCATCTGTCGCTGGTGTCGCTGGGCGGCGAAAGCAAGCGCGACTACCCCGCCTCCATCAACTACCAGTCCCCCTGGTGGGAAAAATACCATCTCATCGAGGACCACTTTGCCCGTCTGGCCACCGCCATGACCCGCGGCAAGGCGGTGGTGAAGGTGGGCGTCATCCATCCCGTCGAAAGCTACTGGCTGCACTGGGGCCCGGCGGAAAGCACTGCCCTCATCCGTACCGAGATGGACCAGAACTTCCAGCAGCTGACCCAGTGGCTGCTGTTCGGCGGCGTGGATTTCGATTTCATCAGCGAAAGCCTGCTGCCCTCCCTGTGCGAAAAAGGCGGCGCGCCGCTTGCCGTGGGCGAAATGGCTTATGACGTCATCGTCGTGCCCGGCTGCCAGACCCTGCGCTCCACCACGCTGGAGCGTCTGGAGGCCTTTGCCGCCGCGGGCGGCAAGCTGGTGTTTGCCGGCGCCACCCCCACGCTGGAAAACGCCGCCGAAAGCCCCCGCGGGGCCGCTCTTGCAGCCCAAAGCACCTGCGTGCCGCTGACAAAGGGCGGCGTGCTGGGCGCCGTGGCGTCCGCCCGGCTGGTGGACATCCGCAACCAGACCGGCTCCCACACCGAAAACCTGCTGCACCAGCTGCGTGCGGACGGCGACGGCCGCTGGCTGTTCATCGCCCACGGCAAGGAGCCGTACAACAAGGATATTTCGGAGTATCAGGACCTGCGCATCCGCATCGCCGGCGAATGGAAGCCCACCGTGTTCAACACGCTGGACGGCACCACCTCCGGCATCGAATACAGCATCTCCGGCGGCCGCACCGAGGTCCGTACCCGCATGTACGACTACGACAGCCTGCTGCTGTGGCTGGAACCCGCCGAAGCCGCCTGCGCCTGCGCCGCCGCTGCCGCTTCCACCGGCAAAAAGCGTGCCCTCACCCTGCCTGCCAGGGTGCCCTATACCCTCAGCGAGCCCAACGCTCTGCTGCTGGACATGGCCGAATGGGCGCTGGACGACGGCGCGTGGAACCCCTGCGAGGAGATCCTCCGTCTGGACAACCTCTGCCGCGACGCTCTCGGCTGGGCGCACCGCAAAAAGGAAGTCACCCAGCCGTGGGTGTCTCCGGAGCCCCCTTTTACCCATTCCGTCCGTCTGCGCTGGCGCATTTTCAGCGAGATCGAATACGAGGGCGCATCCCTTGCCATCGAGCAGCTGGATAAAGCCACCCTCACCTTCAACGGTCAGCCCGTGGCCAATACCGCCACCGGCTGGTACGCCGACCGCGCCATCAGAACCGCGGCGCTGCCCGCTATCCGCAGGGGAGAAAATATTCTGGAGGCCGTGGTGCCTATCGGCGAGCGCACCGGTGTGGAATGGGCCTACCTGCTGGGCGATTTCGGCGTCCGTGTCAGCGGCCGCGCCGTTGCCCTCATCCCCGCGGCCAAAGAGCTGGCCTTCGGCGACATCACGGTGCAGGGCCTGCCCTTCTACGGCGGCAACATCACCTACCACGTGCCCGTCACCACCGACGGCGGCGCGCTGCGCATCCGCTCGTCGCAGTACCGCGGCGTGCTGCAGACTGCCGCGCTGGACGACGGCGAAGAGCAGTCCCTCTTCCTGCCGCCCTACACGGCGCAGCTGGGTGCACCCGCCGCCGGAGACCACACCGTGCATCTGACGCTGTACGGCCACCGCCGCAACGGCTTCGGCCCGGTGCATCTGGCCGACCGTGCCGACAAGTGGTTCGGCCCCATTGCATGGCGCAGCACCGGCGACCGCTGGTGCTACGACTACCGCGTTGTGGAAGAGGGCGTCCTCACCACGCCGGAGATCACGGAAAGCTGATGCTCCGATAGCACAAAACAACGGAATTATCATAAAAAAAGCGCCGTCCGGTCAGGCAGTCTTGCTTTCCGGACGGCGTTGCTATATGATAAGGGAAACCGCTGTCCTCCGGCGGAAAAGCTTCAGGAACGCATTTTTTCTGAAAAGGAGCAAGCTTTATGAAAGAACGGTATCTCTGCCTGATGGAAAAGGCGCTCGCCGCCTACTCCACGCAAATGATCGACGACTATTTTGCCCGTGTGCAGCGCGGCGGCCTTACCGAGCACGGCTTTGCCCGGCTGACCTCCAACATCGGTGTGCTCATTGCCCACGGCCGCCGCACCGACCTGTTGTCCCGCTTTCTTGCCATGATGGATTTCTGCTGTGAGACCATGCCCCATGTGCACGCCGCCAACGACTTCACCGTGCGGGAGGTGGTCACCTGCATCATGGCGCTGGAAGAGCATACCGCAGTCCCGTCCGAAAGGCTGGCGCAGTGGAAGACCGGACTTGCACAGGTGACGCCGGAAAAAACCTACGATGTCTGGGCCGGCCACCCGCAGCAGGAATGCTACAACTGGGCCTGCTTTTCCGCCGTCAGCGAGTTCATGCGCAACCGCATCGGCCTTGGCGACAGCACCGAAGGCATCGATACCCAGATCGCCACCCAGCTGCAGTGGCTGGACGAAAACGGCATGTACCACGAGACCGGCAGCCCCATGGTCTACGACCTTGTGCCCCGTGCGCTGTTTGCCGTGCTGCTGCACTTCGGCTACCGGGGCAAACACGCCGCCGCGCTGGAGGAATGTCTGGAAAAAAGCATCCCCTGCGATATGCGGATGCAGTCCGTCTCCGGCGAGATCCCCTACGGCGGCCGCAGCGCCCAGTTCTGGCACAACGAGGCATGGCTGGCCATCGTGTACGAATATGCCGCCGCCCGCTGTGCGCGGCAGGGCGACGCCGCCGGTGCGGCCTTTTACAAAAGCCGTATCCGCCGGGCGCTCAGCCATCTGGAGGCCGGTCTGGACGAGAGCCCCGTCCGCCATGTGAAAAACCGCTTTGCCACCGAGACCGGCTTCGGCTGCGAAGCTTACGCCTATTTTGACAAATACATGATCACCACCGCCTCCATGCTGTATCTGGCCTGTCTGCTGTGCGATGAGACCGCGGGCGTGGGTGCAGAACCTCCCGCCGAGACTGCCGCCGTCTGGCAGACGAGCGCGTACTTCCACAAGGTGTTTGCCCATGCGGGCGGCTATACGCTGGAATTTGACACCGCCGCCGACCTGCATTACGACTGCAGCGGTCTGGGCCGTGTGCACAAGGCGGGCGCGCCCTCGCCGCTGTGCCTTTCCCTGCCCTGCACCGTGGACGGCAACTACAAAACCGACGTGGAAAACGCCGTGCCGCTGGCCATCTGTCCCGGCGTAAAAACCGCGCAGGGCTGGCAATACGCCACCGGCGCAGAGACCCGCTATACCGTGGAAAACCTGCGCGCCGATGCACAGACCGACACCGCCTTCGCGGCGCTGTGCTGTACCTTTGCCGACGGCGCCGCGGTGCACAGCAGCTATGCGGTGGGGCAAAACGGCGTCACTGTCCGTGTGTGCGGCAAGGGAGAGATCGCCCTGCTGCTGCCGGCCTTCGCCTTTGACGGCGAGATGCGTCCGGACGTTGTCTGGACGCATGACGCCATGTACGTCGCCTATCGCGGCTGGCTTTGCCGGTATACGGTGGAAAACGCCGCTGCCGCCGCCTGTGCCGACAGCACCCAAATCGGCACTGCACAGATCACGGACACCGGCCGCATGGCCGCCAACCGCAACGGCCACTACCGCGTGTTTGCCGCCACAGGCCAAAACAGCCTGACGGTGCATATCACGATAGAACCGGATGCGGAAACAAACGCATAAAAAAGTGGAGCTGCTGCAAAATGCAAAAATTCTGCAGCAGCTCCATTTTTCTTATCCGTGAATATGGTACAGCGTGCCGCCGCCGTGGGCGCCGTGCTGCGCGGTGAACTGAGGCACCTTGTTCCGCAGCAGGTCGCGGTGGTGGAAGTGGATGTGTCCGGCAATGACCGCCTTCACCGGCGAATCCGGCGCGGTGATCATGTCCAGCACGCGCACGTTGTCATTGCGCTCATCGCCATCGGCGCCGACCGTGATGTCGTGGCCCATCCACCAAAGCTTGTTGTCCTCGCTGAGGGTGGGCGAGAAGAAGGGCCCGTGCTGCAGAATCAGCACGTTCTTTTCGGTTTTCAGCACCTGTGCCAGACGGTCGGCAACGCCTTCCGGATAGCTGTCCGTGGTGTTGTTCAGACCCACCAGCGTCAGCTCGCCGATGTGCTTGACGTGCAGGTCGGGGTCGCCGCCGGTGATGGCCGCAAACCGGGGCAGGCGGGCGCGGTTGGCTTCGGGGTCGCGCTCGTCAAAATGCTGCCAGTCGTGGTTGCCCAATGTGTACATATACGGCACCGGCAGCGCCTGTACTTTTTCGTTCAGGTAGTCGATCATGGTGTCAAAGGGGCAGTCGATGACGTCGCCGGTGAACAGTACGCCGTCCAGCGTATCCTTGTTCTCCTCAATGTACTGCCAGCAGGCCTCCATGCGGTCGTTGATCATCACGCTGTCCTCGTAAAAGTCCGCGCTGATGCGGCGCTCCTCGTAGCGGATGCGTTCGATGGTGTCGTTGTAGTCCACCATGATCACGTGGTTGTCCGACAGGTGCAGCAGGGTGTATTCCTTTTCCAGCCCGGGAATGACCAGCTCCTCCTCGTCAAAGTTCAGAACGGTCTTGGGCTGCAGGACCACGCCAGCCTCCGGCTGCGGAATACGAAGCACCTCCACCAGCAGCTGCTGCAGATGGGAGTCCGGCAGGGCAAGGCCGTGTTCCCACAGGGGCACATACCGGTCCCAGATGCCCAGCAGCTGGCCCAGCTCGCTTTCCGTAATGCCTTTTTGCAGGCGGTATTTTTTCAGAATGCTTCCGACTTCGGCTTCGCGCATGATAGTATTCTCTCCTTTGTCCGGTGAAGTGAATTTTCGCCGAGTTCAGTATACCACCTTCTTTGCAAAACCGCAACCGGCAAATAAAAAAGCGCTTGTTGCAATATTTGAGGACTTTAGCTCTGAAAGAGCTGAAACGCCGGTCCTGCGTGGGCCGGCGAATCAAATTTGAAGGAGCCGTTGCAATTTTGCAACAGCTCCTTTTGTGCGCAGCTTATTCTTCGGCAGGGGTCTTGCCGTCAGCGGCGGGTTCGGCGTTTTCGGCGGGCGCTTCGGGGGCATCGGCGGGCGCTTCGGCTTCGCAGCAGCCGCAGCACTCATCCGTCACCTCAACTTCAACAACGTCCTCGCCTTCCACGTCAACCACCGGTTCTTCGGCGGTCTCTTTCTGCTTTTTCAGCGCGCGCATAACACCGGCGGCAACACCGGCCAGCGCCACACCGGCGGCAGCCAGGGGGATCCAGACAGATCTTTTCATAAGAACAAGCCTCCTTTTGGTTGGTATACCTTTATTATAAACGAAACAATGTGTTTTTTACAAGAAACTGCGGACGCGCTTTTGAGATGTTCCGTGTAAAAACTGTAAATTTTGTGTGAAATGAGCTTTTCACACATCAGAAATGCGCAAGGATCAGCTCAAACGCCAGCTTCCGGCCGGGATGCAGGCTGTCCGTCAGCAGGTATTCCTCCCTGGTGTGTGCGCCGTGGCCCGCGTAGCAGCCGATGCACACCGCCGGAACTCCCAGCGAAAGCGGAATGTTGCAGTCGGTGGAGCTTGGTCCGAAAACCGGCTGCACGCCGTACTGTGCCTGTACCGCCGCAATGATGCGGGCGTTCAGCGCGGCCTGCCGGTCGGCGGGCACGTCGCCGCCGCAGGGGCGGTCGCCCACCGGCTCCACCGTCACCTGTACGCCCTTGGCGCGGTAAAACTCCACCGCCGCCGCAAGATGCTGCCGCATCAGCTCCAGTGCCTCGCGGTCGTCGCTGCGGTATTCGTACAGCATTTCGGCGTGCTGGGCAATGGTGTTTACCGAGGTTCCGCCGCTGATGGTGCCCACGTTGTAGGTGGTGCGGCCCATGGGCGGCACCTTCATGGTGTACAGAGCGTCGATCATGCTGGCAAGGTAGGCAATGGCGTTGCGGTTGCCGAACGCCCCGTAGGAGTGTCCGCCCTCGGTGTCCACGGCAATGCGGTAGCGGTGGCTGCCCACGGCCTTGTCTGCGCCGTGGCTGTAGCCGCCGTCCAGAGAGATAAACTCCTGCACGCGGCTGCCGCAGGTCTGCATGATCTTCCGGCTGCCCTTCAGGTTGCCAAGACCTTCTTCACCGGCGTTCACCACCAGCAGAACGCCGGTCTCCCGCGGCTGCAGGCCGGTTTCGGCCAGATATTTCGCCGCCATCAGCAGCGCCGCCACGTTGGCGGTATCATCGCCGATGCCCGGGCAGCAGATGCGGTCTGCCTCCACGGTAAGCGGCAGGGGCTCGGTATCGGGAAAGACCACGTCGCTGTGCGCCATGTAGACGACCAGCGGACACACGCCGTCGTCCCCCAGCGGGTAGACGACGTTCAGCGCCTCGTCAACGTACACGCCCTGCGCGCCCTGTTTCTCCAGCCAGCTTTTGCAGAATGCCGCACGCTGCTCCTCGTGGTTGGACGGCGCGGGAATGACCGCCAGCTCCAGCAGAAGGGCCAGCGCCTCGTCGGCGTGGGCGTCGATGTATCGGATAATATCGTTGGTAAGCTGCATGACTGCTCCTTTTTGTATCGTTGTCGTCCGGGCCGCGTGTCAGCCCGGAACGGGCTGGTTACACGTCCACGGTGTTGGCCCAGGGCGTGCCGATAAAGCCCACCTGCTTGAAGGCCTCCATGTCGTGCCGGATGATGTAGTCGATGTAGCTGACGATCATACGCGCGGTAAGCAGGTAGCCGGTGGCGGTCATGTGACCGCTGAGGAAGAACTTTTTGTTGAAGTCCGCGTCATACACCGGGGCGTACTTGCGCAGGTCGAGGACATAAGAATTTTCAAAATATTCAGCCAGCTCGTACAGGCGGGCGGCGTGGGCGTCGGCAAGGGCAATTTGCTCGGCGCTGTTGCCGGGCTGCTGCGGCATAGTGACAAAGAAGAACTTTGCCCGCGGCTGAACGGCTTTCAGCTGCTGGATGATGCGGGCGTACCAGCCTGTGAAGGTGTCGGCGTTTTTGGCGGGGTCGTCGGCGCAGATGTCGCTCATCTCGCCCACGGGCTGCTTTAAGCCGTACAGGTCGTTGACACCCAGCGCAATGATGTACGCCTGGCAGGCCTTGGCCGGATCCCAGAAGCCGTTGGCGGCGGCAAAGCTTTCGCAGTACTCCTTGCCGGTCATGCCCCCGCGGGAGAAATTGCGCACGGTGCAGCCGGCCATGCGGGCCAGATACTGTCCCCAGGAGTAATCGAACATATCGTGGTAGGTGGATTTGCCGTCCTCGCCGGTGCCTTCAAACTCACCGGAGGAAAGGCTGTCGCCCACGCAGCCGATGGTGCGGAAAATGCCGCAGTAGCCGCCGTCGGAAACAAGGTTCTGCAGCGGCAGCTCGGCGGGATCGGTAAAAATCAGGTCGTTCAGCGTCATAGCAAAAGCCTCCTTTGGTTGTTCCTTTGCAAGTAGAATAGCACGAAACCGGCGGCAAATCAATGTGAGAAAAGACGATTTTTCTCCGCTTTTTTCGACACAAAGTTTTTTGCCCCAAAAGCAAAAAAACACTTGACGAAACCGGCCGGACTTGATATAATAATTAGGCAATCTCGTCGTTAGGGAGAGTTGTCCGAGTGGTCGAAGGTGCAGCACTCGAAATGCTGTGTACGAAAGTACCTAGGGTTCGAATCCCTAACTCTCCGCCAAGTTCTGGCGGATGAAAAGACGCCAGAATTACGGACGCATAGCTCAGCTGGTTAGAGCGCACGGTTCACATCCGTGAGGTCGCGGGTTCGAGTCCCTCTGTGTCCACCAAAAAAGCTCCCCACACCATAGGTGTGGGGAGCTTTTTTTGCGTCCACAGCGCGCCTTCGAACCCGACAAACTGCAGGTAACCCAGTGGATTCCCTCGGTCTTGATGCAGTTTGCGAAGTTGGAGGCACTTTGTGCATCCAATCTTCATTCGAGATCCCTCTGTGTCCATTATATCATCAGCCGCACCCCGCAGGGTGTGATTTTCTTTACTTTGCGTCCACAGCGCGTCATCGAACCGCAGTTTATCGCGCCCGCGCGGCAAATCTTCAAGCTCCCTCGTTGTCTGCCGCTACACCTCATCCCGTTTCTCCCGCTGCTGCTTGCGGTACTGCAGCGGAGGAAGACTATACCGTTTTTTAAAGCTGCGGCTGAAATACGCCGCGCCGGAAAAGCCGACCTGCTGCGAGATCTGTTCGATGGAAAGCTGCGTGGTAAGCAGCAGCGCGGCGGCGCGTTCCAACCGGCGGGCGCCGATGTACTCGCTGACGGTACAGTGGTAATACTGGTGAAAATACTTGTACAGCGTGCTTTTGGACACATTGGTGTGCTGTACAATGCTTTGCAGCGTCAGCGGTTCGGTCAGATTGCAGTCAATGTACTCCAGTACGGCGGCCATGCCTGCATCCACACCCGGCCGGACCATGTTTTCCAGAAAAAGATACCGTGCAAGCAGGACGGCAAGGTTGGCAACCCCGCGGATGCGGGCGTCGTCAAAACAGGGCAGCTGGTCGTAATGGCGTTCCATCTCGGCCGTGTCCAGCGGCAGCCCCGCAAGCAGCGGCGCAACGGCAGCAAAATCTGTTTCCCGTTTCATCTGTCCCAGGATGATGTATCCCAGAATATGCCCGTCATACATGACGGGTGAAGCCACATCGACCAGCCCCGCGTGGCAGATGTGTATCTCCTGACGCTTGCTGCTGCGGCAGCGTTCCAGCAGCACCCGGTCAGAGCGCCGGCAGGCCAGAAAACCGTCCGGGCAGCCTTCAATGCAGGCACAATACTGATTGTCGGGGTTGATTTTGCTGTACCGGTAGGTGAAATCCTCATTCAGCAGGCTGAGATACACCCCTGTTGCATGGATAAAATCCTCAAACACGGCGTCCAGCCTTTGTATGTCGCAGCTCAAAAACAAGTCCCACGCCCCCTCTTTTAGTTCTATTATAGCGGCATCGCTGTTTTTGTCAATGAGACTGCGAAAAAAGGAATATAGTGCAAAAAACGGGAAGAACAGGTCTTGTGAAACGATGCCAGACATAGTACAATGAAGCTGAAACAGCCCTGCCGGAAGCACCGGCGGAGGAAAGAATTTTTTCAGCACAAGGAGAACGGCGATGAAGATCGACAGAAAAGTGGAGTTCCGCGGTCAGTATTATAAGGACACCGTGCCCGACACCTATGACCTGCAGGAGCGCGCCGCGCTGGCGCTGAAAGCCGCCTGCAGCTGCGTGGATGCGGACAGGCACCACTGGATGTGGTTTACCGTGCACTACGGCGCGAAGCTGCCGTCCATGCGGCACAATTTCTCCGATGTGGACTGCGCCACAAAGCTGTTGGACGCCATGACCATGCTGGCCCATATGACCGGCGACACCGAAAATCAAGAAAAATACCGCGGTTATATGCAGGGCGTGTTCGATTATCTGGAGGACGACCGCCTGTTCTGGGTCGGCCGTCTGGAGGAGGACCGTCCCTGGGCGGTGGTGTACGGCTTCGACCCACTGGATTATTCCAAAAAGGAGGCGGACGAGGATGTCGCCCGCATACAGATGACCTCCAAAATGGAGCAGACCTGCCTTTCCCTGTACCAGTGCACCGGCGACGATTATTGGCTGCAGCTGGCGGAAGAGGTCCAGCAGGCGGTGAACGAGCTGACCATCCGCAAGGAAGATTATGCCTACATCCCCGTCACCAGCGGAACCACGCTGCCCTGCGGCGTGCCGCGCAGCCGCAAGGGCTGGTTTGAAGCACCGGAGTCCGAAGGTCCGGTGGAGGGTCACGAGGGCACCAATATGGACTCCCTCGGCTTCCAGCTGCGAAGCGCCGTCATGATGTATCAGGCCACCGGCAGCGCGCTTTCCAGGGATCTTGCCGACCGCTGGGCAAAGTATCTGATGAAGCCCAAATTCTGGGGCAAGGCGGCGGTCTACAAGGATCATTTGGATTTTGAAGCCTGCGAGGACGAGCCCATCTGTATCTCCGGCGAGGAGCAGGGCCACTGGTATCTGCACCATCACAGCTCTTTGCGGGGCATTCGCGCCATTCTGGATTACGGCATCGCCATGAACGATTCCGTGGCGGTGGAATTTGCCCGCCGCGCCTTTGAGTACAGCTGGTCCATGGGCATTCCCAAGCTGGGCTGGGTCACGGAACACCCCACCATCGGGTGTGAGATGGAGGGCTGCAGCATCGGCGACCTGGCGGCGCTGGCCATCCGTTTGTGCGACGCCGGCGCCGGCGACTACTGGGATCAGGCGGATTCCATCATCCGCAACATGCTGGCGGAAAATCAGTATACCCGGCCGGAGGACATGGCAAAAATCAGCGAAAACGCCACGACGGAGCTGCCGGGCACCAAGGAGTGCGGCCGCGTCCGCGAGGGCAGGGAGATCATCGATGAGACCGTCGGCCTGTTCCTTTCTGTTCTGGAGCCGGACGGCGCTGAAATGGAAAAGACGGGCTGCGGACAGATCATGTTCTGCTGCGTCATCAACTGCATGCAGGCCCTGTACTACGCATGGGAGGCCGCCGTGCGCGAGGACGGCGACACCGCCCGCATCAACCTGCTGTTCAACCGCGCCGCCAAAGGGCTGGACGTGTACAGCTACCTGCCCTACGAGGGCAAGGTGGAGATCCGCAACAAGGGCAAAAAGCAGATCTTTGTACGCATTCCCGGCTGGACAGACAGCAAAAGCGTCACGCTGACGGTGGACGGCAAGCCGCAAAGCGTTGCCATGGCCGGTCAGTACGCCATCCTCTCCGGGCTTACCGGCAGCGAGTTCATCACCGTTTGCTTTGACGTGCCCCGGTACGAGGCCAGCTACACCGTCAAAGCCCGCACCCCGAAGGAAAAGAAGTACACCCTGAGCTTCCGCGGCTCCAACGTGGTGGACATCGCTCCCCGCAGCGAAAGCCCCACCTTCTACCATTTCTTCACCGACGAGGCCCTGCGCACCGAAACCACCGTCCCCAAAAAAGAAGTCACCCGCTTTGTGCCGGACAGCGACATCAAGATCTGGTGACCGCGGCGCACGAAAGGTGCGGAAAAGTTTACTGTTACACACAAAAAAGGCTGGCCCGAACGGGTCAGCCTTTTTACTGCGGAAAAACAGATCAGTTGGTATAGTTGTCGAAATAACCCTGCACCAGAACCACGGGGGTGCCCTTGTCGCCGCTGCCGCTGGTCAGATCGCACAGCGAACCGATCAGGTCGGTCAGTTGGCGGGGGGTGGTGCCCTGGCTGGCCATGGTGCCCACCAGATCGGAATCCTTTGCTCGGATGCTGGCGG
>CAZYRD010000029.1:0-16892 GCA_964649475.1 uncultured Faecalibacterium sp. | reverse complement strand
CACCATAACGCTCTTCCAGATATTTCTTGAACACGCGGAAAGCGATGGCGGGCTCGGTGGTGGTGCCGCTCTTGGAGATAACATTCACGCTGACACGCTTGCCTTCGCAGATGGCGAGGAGGTCGTTCAGCGCGTTGGGGCTGATGGTATTGCCCGCAAAGAAGATCTGCGGGGTATCTTTGCAGACGCTGTTGTACTGAATGGAACCGACGGCCTCGATGACGGCGCGGGCACCCAGATACGAACCGCCGATGCCGATGACGACCAGTACATCGGTATCCGAAATGATCTTCTGCGCAGCGGCTTTGATACGTACAAACTCTTCCTTATCATAGTTGTGCGGCAGATCGACCCAGCCGAGGAAATCGCTGCCCGGGCCGTTGCGCCCTTCCAGCAGCTTGTGGGCCGCTTCCACCTGCGGCCAGATGTGGGAGAACTCATCTTCGCGGACAAAGCCATTCAGATATTTTCCGTTAAACCTGACAGACATGGTTTGAAGCTCCTTCTTTTTGTCTTGAAAAGAACCTATGGATACTTATGTTAATATAATATAGGAAACAAGTCTATAAGTCAAGTTTGTTTACGGAATTTTCCGTAAAAAAACCATGCAAAATCATCTGTAAATTTTTTCTCACAAAGTGAACAGCGCCCTGCGCAGAAAATCCATGGCAAGAGCAAAGCTCATCTCCTCCACCGCCTGTTTTGCCACGACGGGATAGCTCTGCACAGCTGCCTCGCCGCTGTACAGCGTCACCGTTCCCACCTGCTGGCCCTCTGCCACAGGCGCCTGCAGCTCCTCCTCCAGAACAAGCTCACACCGCAGCGCAGCCGTCCCGCCCTTCTCCACAAGTATGCTGTGCGGTATGGCACAGGCGATTTCCACGCTTTTAACGCTGCCGCCGCGCACGGCAAGAGTCTGCGGCAGCCCCTCCGCCTGTGGGATATCCGCACGCTCGTAGTTGGCGAAGCCATAGTCGAGCAGCGTGGTTGCGGCGTCAAAACGGTCCTTGCTGCTGGGCGAGCCGAGGATCACCGCGATGAAGCCCGTTCCGTTGCGGGTGGCTGTGGCCGATATGCACACCCCCGCCCCGTTTGTAGTGCCGGTTTTCAGGCCTGTGATGCCCTCGTACCGGCGCAGAAGCTTGTTGGTATTGGTCAGCTGGGTCTCGCCGCCGCGCAGAGTATCTGTCCATATTTTGGTATATTCAAACGCCCCGGCGTGGCGCATCAGCTCCATGCTCATCACCGCCACATCCCGCGCACTGGAATAATGTCCCTCCTCATCCAGACCGCAGGCATTCTTGAAGCAGGTGTGGGTCATGCCCAGCTCGGCGGCGCGGGCGTTCATCATCTCCACAAACACCGGCTCGCTGCCGCCCAGAAACTCCGCCACCGCCACGGCAGCGTCATTGGCGGAATTGACGCAGATGGCTTTCACCATCTCGTCCAGCGTGAACTGCTCGCCCGGCTCCAGCCAGATCTGGCTGCCGCCCATGGAGGACGCATGCGCCGAAGCCGTCACCGTATCCTGCATGGTCACACGGCCCGCCTCCAGCGCTTCAAAGGTGAGCAGCAGGGTCATCACCTTGGTGATGGAAGCCATGGCCAGCTCTTCGTCGGCATTGTATTCGTACAGCACCTCTCCGGTATCGCTGCTCATCAAAAGCGCCGCCTTACACGGCAGCGACAGCTCCACCTGTGCCGCCGCCGGCAGTGCCGTCAGCATGCCCTGTTCCAAATCCGCCGGCGGCTGTGCCTGTACCGGAACGCCTGCTGCAAAGCAGCGCGTACAGAAACCGAACATCAGCAGTATGATCAGCACCGCCGTCCAGACCCGTTTCCAACTCATGTTGCGTCCTCCTTTTTCCTTTGCGGCAGGCTTTTGCCGCAATTTCTCTGCTCATATATATGAAATTGTCAGCAAAATCTTGTGGCGGGCAGAAAAATTTTGTATAATAGCCTTGGCCCCGCCGCATATTGCTGCACACTCTTTGGGCCGGATGGAGTTTTACCGTTATGAAAGTCTGCTTTTTTACTTTAGGCTGCAAGGTCAACCAGCACGAGACCGGCGCGCTGCAGGAGATGTTCCGCCGCCGCGGACATACCGTCTGCACCGACAAGGAGTCCGCTGATATATATGTAGTAAACAGCTGCACCGTCACCGCCTCGGGCGATAAAAAAAGTCTGCAGTGGCTGCGCCGCGCCAAACGCGCCAACCCGCAGGCCATCACGGTGCTGACGGGCTGCTATCCGCAGGCCTTTCCTGCAATGGCGGCCTCCGCTCCGGCGGACATCATTGTGGGCAACGCCGACCGCAGCACTCTGGTGGACCGGGTGGAGCGCTTTGCCGCCGACCGGCAGCCGGTGGTGGATATTTTGCCGCACCACACCGGCGAGCTGTTTGAGGAGCTGCCCGCCGCACAGCCGGAGGGGCACACCCGCGCCTTTTTGAAGATCGAGGACGGCTGCAACCGTTTCTGTGCGTATTGCATCATCCCCTACGCCCGCGGACGGGTGCGCAGCCGCAGCGAAGAAAGCGTGCTTGCCGAACTGCGCGAACTGACCGCGCGCGGATACCGTGAATTCGTGCTCAGCGGCATCAACCTGAGCTGCTACGGCAGCGACATCGGCACCGACCTTGCCGCACTGATCGAAAAAGCCGCCGCCGTTCCCGGGGTGGAGCGTATCCGCCTTGGCAGCCTGGAGCCGGACCTTGTCAGCGACGAGACGTGGCAGCGCCTTGCCGCCATACCGCAGCTGTGCCCGCAATTCCACATGAGCCTGCAAAGCGGCTGCGACGCCACGCTGCGGCGCATGCGGCGCCACTACACCGCCGCCGATTATGCCGCTCTGCTGAAAAAGCTGCGCAGCTGGTTTGACGACCCCGCTTTTACCACGGACGTGATCGTGGGTTTCCCCGGCGAGACCGACGCGGAGCTTGAAGAAAGCCTGCGCTTTGTCACCGCCTGCCGTTTCCTGAAAGTGCATGTGTTCAGCTATTCCATCCGCCCCGGCACCCCCGCGGCGGAGTTCCCCGATCAGGTTCCGGAGGAGGTAAAGTCCGCCCGCAGCAAGGCGCTGAGCGACGCCGTGGAGCAGGTGCGCGCCGAGCTTCTGGAGGAGCACACCGGCAGTACAGACACCGTTCTGCTGGAAAAACCGGATGCCGACGGCTGCTTCACCGGTTACACCCGTCGTTACATCCCCGTACGGGTCGCTGCGCCCGGACACGCGCAGGGAGAGATCGTCTCCGTGCGGCTTGGCACTATGACGGAGGGGCGCTGCACCGCCGAACTGCTGTGAGTTTCGCTTTGCCAGGCTTTTGGCGCTGACATGATATCCCTTTCTGGCGCATAGAGATGGATTGATCCATCCTGCCGAAAAAGGAGAGCATGCCTGTGTATCTCAACTTTCATTTTCACCGCCGCCGTACCGTGCGGCATTACCGTCCGGCACGCAGGGAGACCCGCCGTCTGCGCGCGCGAAACGACTATCCCTGCGCAGCGGCTTCCCTGCCGCCGAAGCCTGCACACCGTCCGCCGCTGCCCTGCCGCCGGCCTGCGGAAAACCGAAAACTTCTGCTGCTTTCGGCCGGACTGGGCGCCGCCGGTCTGTTGGCGTGTGCTCTGTTCGCCCTTTGGGAGACCTCACCCGTCGGCTGCCGCGCCGAGGACTTTGCCCCCGCAGCGCTGCCCGCTGCCGCCGAAGCCGCAGAGGAAGCCGCCGACACGCCCAAAACCGTTTATCTCACGTTTGACGACGGCCCTTCCAAAAATACGGAGAGCATTCTGAACACGCTGAAGGAAAGCGGCGTACCCGCCACATTTTTTGTGGTGTCGGCCGAGAGCAATGAGGAATACCTGCCGCTGCTGACCCGCACGCTGGAGGACGGACACTGCATCGGCCTGCATTCCAACACGCATGAATACCGCAAGATCTACTCAAGCGCCGAGGCCTACTGGACTGACATTGAGGCGCTGCGGCAGAAGCTGGAGCCCTACTGCAGCGGTTACAGCTACTCCGTCATGCGGTTTCCGGGCGGCAGCACAAACACAGTTTCGCACAAATACGGTGGCAGCGGCCTGATGGATGAACTGATCCCGCAGGCGAAGGAAAAAGGATATACCGTTGTTGACTGGAACGTCACCGCCGAGGATTCCGTCGGCGGTTCGCCCTCTGCCAACACCATTGCCAGCCGGGTGATCCAGGGCTGCAAGGAACAGACCACCGCCATCGTGCTGATGCACGATTCCTCCACCAACGCCGCCACGGCGGAAGCCCTGCCGGTGATCATCGGCTGGCTGAAAGAAAACAACTACACCTTCGACACGGTGGACCATCTGCCGCAGACGGAGACCAAAACAGAACGGAAGTGATACCATGACAAGAAAAAATGCAGGCCGCACCGTTGCCCTGTGCGGTATTTTCGGCGCAATGGCGCTGATCGTAATGCTGGCGGGGGATGTGCTGCCGCTGGCGGTTTACCTTTGCCCTGCGCTGGCTGGGATGCTGATCCTGCCGGTGACCTGCGAAGCCGGCAGAAAAGCGGGCTGGCTGTTTTATGCCGGGATATCCATCCTGTGCCTGCTGCTGCAGCCCAACAAGGAGCCTGCGCTGCTGTTCTGCGCATTTTTGGGGTACTACCCGCTGCTGAAATTCACGCTGGAAAAGCTGCGGCAGCCACTGAGGCTGCTGATCAAGCTGGTCTGGTTCAACGCCGCCGTGCTGGCCGCTTACTGGCTGATGCTGCACCTGTTCGGCCTTGCCGCGCTGCAGCAGGAATTCGCCGGCATGACAAACGGCTGGCTGGCCGCATTGCTGGCGCTTGCCAACGTGACATTTTTGGTTTACGACCTTGCCATTGCGCGTCTGTTCGCCTTTTATGTGCGCATTCTTCGGCCAAGGATACAAAAAGGCCTGAAATAGAAAAAATCTTAAAACAGCAAAACGCCCTTTGCTGCAGCAAACCTGCAGAAAAGGGCGTTTTGCATCATAATCGCCTTCTGTTTTCGATCTGATTTTTCAGAAAAAGCGATAGTTCCCCGTATGGTATTTTCGGTGCGGGCCGGCTGCCGCACGCTTACCCCAGAATGCTTTTGCCGACGGCACGGAAGATCTCCTGCGCGGGCGCGGGAATGCGGCCCAGCGCGTCGGGACCGACGTTCAGCAGCATATTGACGCCCCGGGCATTGAGACGTTCCTTGAGCGCGATGACCTCCTGCGGGCTTTTCCAGTTGGCGTCAAAAGCTTTGTAGCCCCACGTGTCGTTCAGTGTGGCGGCACACTCGTACAGGCCTGTGGTGACATTGTGCCGTCCGGCACGGTGCGCGGCGGGGTCGAAATCGTGCTCGTTGTCGCCGGTGGAATGGTAGTCGCCGATGCCGTTGCCGATGCGTGAATTGACAAGACAGTCCGGCTGATAACGCTTGACCAGCTCGTACAGCTCGCGGCTTTGTTCGGGCGAGATGGAGCTGGGGGTATCGAACCAGATAAGGCACAGGTCGCCGTAATTGGTCAGCAGCTCAGTGACCTGCGGCTTGATCTTGTCCTCAAAGCACTGGGTATAGTTTTTGGCGGCCTCGTCGGGGAAATCCCAGTTGTTGGTCCAGTAGGCGTCGCCGGGCACGCCGGTCTCCCCTGCCCACGTCTTGCCAAGGGAGCCGCCTCCGCCGTTGGGCTCGTGCCAGTCCAGATCCTGCGAATAGTAAAGCCCCAGCTTAAGGCCGTGCCTTGCGCAGGCAGCGGCCAGCTCGGCGATGACATCCCGGCCAAACGGCGTGGCGTCCACCACGTTCCAGCGGTCCACCTTTGTGTGGAACAGGCAGAAGCCCTCGTGGTGCTTGGCGGTGATGACAATGTACTGAAAGCCTGCCTCCTTCGCCAGCTTCACCCATTCCTCCGCATCAAAACAGATCGGATCGAAGATCCCTGCCAGCTTTTCGTACTCCCGTACAGGAATGCGGTAATACTGCTGGATCCACTCGCCGATGCCGTTCATCCGCTTGCCCTGCCATTCGCCGCCGAGAATGCTGTACAAGCCCCAGTGCACCATCATGCCGTATTTCGCTTCGCGGAACCACTCTGCGTTTGTCATAGATCTTCATCCCTTCCAAGACGATTTCCAAAAGCATAATTTTCAAGGCCAGTGTAACACAAAACACGGCATTTGTACAGAAAAGTTTTTATACGGAATACAGATCGTTTTGAATCGCGTTTTTTTCAGATAAAACAGCAGGAAAACCCGGCAGACGACACGCCTGCCGGGTTTGTTGGGGCTTGCTGTTATTTCTTTTCCAGGGAGGGGAAGTTGGGGCAGACGACCTCGTACTTCTTTGCGGGACAGGCCCAGGCCACCGCATTGCGGATGATCTGCTGCACCACGGGGTGCCGGTAGACGGGGTTGGACTCGTGGCCCGGCTGGAAGTAGAAGATACGGCCGTTGCCTCGGGTGTAGGTCACGCCGCTGCGGAACACCTCGCCGCCGGCAAACCAGCCCATAAAGACCACGTCTTCGGGGGTGGGGATATCAAACGGCTCGCCGTACATCTCTTCGTTTTCAATTTCAAAATGCTCGGGGATGCCCTGCGCGATGGGATGAGAGGGCTTGACCACCCAGACACGCTCACGGTCATCGTCGCGCCATTTCAGGTTGCAGCTGGTGCCCAGCATGGTGCGGAAGACCTTGGAGTGGTGGCCGGAGTGCAGCACGACCAGACCCATGCCTTCCCAGATGCGCTTCTGCACACGGGCGACCACCTCGTCGCTGACCAGATGATGCGCCATATGGCCCCACCAGATCAGCACGTCGGTTCCGTCCAACACTTCCTGCGTCAGGCCGTGCTCGGGCATATCCAGCGTGGCGGTGCGCACGGTGATATCGTCGCACTCCAAAAACTCCTTGATGCAGTTATGAATACCGTCGGGGTAAACGGCACGGATAGCTTCTTCGTTTTTTTCGTGGACAAATTCGTTCCAGACGGTTACGCGGATCATACGTTCATCCTCCTTGATATGGGGACGGCGGAGCACGGGGCTCCGCCGTTTTTGAGTTGGATCAAACTTCGGGAATAACGACCTCGACCTCACGGCCCAGCTCGGCGGACTTGACGATGCCGTCGATGATGGCCTGGTTGTAAACGATCTCGCTGGAGGGAACGGTGGCCTCGCCGCCGGTCTGCACAGCGTTGACGAAGGAGCGCAGCTTCTTGTAGAACAGGTCGCCGCCGTCGTCGATGAGGGGCACTTCGTAAGAGACCTTGCTGCCGGCCACGTTCTTGTAGACGGTCAGGGGCTTGTCGAAGCTGCCGTTCCAGCACTCGGTGCTGGGGATGCGCAGGCCGCCCTTGGTGCCAAGGATCAGCGCGTCGCCGGCGGTATCCATGTTCATATCCCAGCTGATGCGGAAGTCCAGAATGATGCCTCCTTCCAGACGGACGAAAGCAGCGGCAAAGTCATCCACGGCGAACTTCTCGGCGTACTCGGGATGGCCGGGATAGGTGGCGGGATCCTTGCCGAAGAAGTCGGACTTGTAGCCGGAAACGGTCAGGGGCTTGGGATAGCCCACAGCGCCCAGCAGCATATCCAGAGAATAGGAACCGATGTCGCCCACGGCGCCGATACCGGCGGTATCTTTCTCGATGAAAGATGTACCGAAGGGGGTGGGGATGCCGCCGCGGCGGCCGCCGCCGGCCTGCAGGTAGTAGACGTCGCCCAGTTCGCCGGACTCAACGATCTCCTTGATCTTCTTCATGTTGGCGCTCATACGGGGCTGGAAGCCGATGGTCAGGATCTTGCCGCTGGCCTTTTCCGCCTTCATGACGGCGATGGCCTCGTCCAGCGTGACGGTGAAGGGCTTCTCCAGCATGACGTTGACGCCGTGCTCCAGAGCGTAGATGGCACAGGGAGCGTGCTGGCAGTTGTAGGTGCAGATGGAAACAGCGTCCAGCTCCTCGGCGTCGATCATGGCGCGGTCGTTGGGATAGAAGCGGACGCCCTCAACGCCGCACTTCTCCATCAGGGCCTCGGCCTTGCCGGGGATCAGGTCGGCAGCAGCGACGATCTCCACGTCCGGCATGCGCAGGTACTCGATGATGTGAGCCTCGGCGATCCAGCCGGTACCGATGATACCGACCTTGACCTTCTTACCGCCGGCGGCGGCGACGCCGTTGTCCGTCTCTTTGAACTTGTTCAGAATGTCAGCCATTGTAAAATTCTCCTTTTTCCTTTATGTAAAACGGTTGTTTACAGACGCATCAGATGAGGGTGCGCAGATAGCTGACGCTCAGCTCAGCGCATTCCAGCGGGGTGCGGTCGATACTGGGCTGGTCCTGCTCCACCACGACCCATTCGCTGCCGGCGGCCTCGGCGGCATTCAGAATGCCGTACCAGTCCTGCTTGCCGTAGCCGACGGGGCGGAACTCAAACGCCTTGGTGTCGGCGGTGGCGCCGCCGTTGTCAATGCCGATGAGCGCATACATATTCTCGGCCTTGCTGCCGACAAAGTCCTTCAGGTGCACGATGGGCGCACGGCCGCTGTACTTGCGCACACAGCCGGCAGGATCCTCGCCGCCCACATTGACCCAGCAGGTGTCCAGCTCGGTGGCCAGCAGCTCGGCGGGGACGGTGTCGTACAGGATATCCAGCGCATATTTGCCGTCCACCTTCAGGAACTCGAAGTCGTGGTTGTGGTACAGCAGCTGCATGCCCAGAGATCTGGCCTTTTCGCCCAACGCAGCGGCGCCGGCGATGACCTCGTCAAACTTTTCGGCGCCGGGACGGTACTCCTCGGTCAGATAGGGAATGGCCACATACCTGCAGCCGATGGCGGCGTAATCCGCCAGCAGGTCGGGGTTTTCCATCATGTCCACAAAGGGTACATGGGCGGAGATGGGCACCAGCTCCAGTTCCTCACACCAGGCCTTGATATCCGCAGGGGCGTTGCCGTACAGACCGGCGAATTCGACACCGTCGTAGCCCAGCGCCTTGACCTTGGCCAGAGTTCCGCGAAAATCCTTTTCCATGTCGTCACGCACAGAATACACCTGCAGCGCGATAGGGAATTTTTTCATATTCTCTTCCTTCTTTCCTGCCCTGCGGACAATTTGACGCAGGACATTGGTTTACAATTTACATTATAGAAAAATCGTGCTATAATGCAAGACAGGAATGGAGCTTTTTTGGCCAGATATTGTGCTTTTAACGCAGAGAGGAGCCTGAACTTGTCCTTTTTCTACGAATCGAAGGACCGGCTGGAATGCCGGGATTTTTCCGAGCTGACCTACGGAGACCACTTCCACAGCCATCTGGAGCTGTTTGTACTGGAAAACGGCACCACCAACGCCCGTGTGGACGGCGTGGAATACCCCATGCGAAAGGGCGATCTGTTTCTCGCCTTTCCCAACCAGATCCACTCCTATCAGGACACCGCCGAATGCCGCGGCGTACTGTGCATCTTTCCCTACCACCCGTTTGAGGATCTGGCCCCGCTGTTCCGCCGGTGCGTGCCGGCGTCGCCGGTGGTGCCCGCCGCCGTGCTGCCGCCGCAGACCGCCGGAATGCTGCACGCCATCCACGAGGCGATGAAGCTGGAGCAGCCGTTCCGCGACGCGGTGATGAAGGGTTATCTGAGCGTTATTCTGGGGCTTGTTCTGCCGCTGATGGACCTGCGCGACACCGGCGAGGCCAGCTCTGACACGGTGCAGAGCATTCTGCGCTACTGCGCCGAAAACTACCAGCAGGACCTGACGCTGGAATCCGTCGCCGCCGAGCTGCACATCAGCAAATATCACATCTCCCACCTGTTCAGTCAGAAGATCCGCATCGGCTTTTCGGATTTCATCAACATGCTGCGGGTGCAGGAGGCCTGCCGCCAGCTAAAGCAGGGCGTGGGCGTCACGCAGGCCTCGGTGCAGGCGGGGTTCAACTCCATCCGCAGCTTCAATCGGGTGTTTCTGCGCCAGACCGGCATGACTCCGCTGAAGTACCAGAAGAAATACCGGCAGACGGACGCCGCCGCAAGGGAGGACATTTTATGACCACCGTTATCATCGTTCTTCTCGTGCTTGCTCTGTGCCTCACCTTTGGGCGCATGATGGGCAATACGGCGTACAGCATCCACCATGCAAAGGCCACCGGAAAAGCTGTACGCAGTGAAAAGGATCGGGAACAGACCGATATCGAACGGTTTTCACGGTAAGCAAGGCGGTTCTTGTACAGGCTCAAACAAAACCGGACAACGATAAAACAGGCCGCTGCGGGCTATGCAGCGGCCTGTTTTTTTGCGTATTGTGCTGCAGCGGATACTGCAGCAGCACAGATTTACTCGTTGGTCGTACCGTGCCAGCGGCCGCCCTGTTTTTTGTCAAGGTCCTCCTCCAGCAGCTGCTCGTGATTTTCGATGACCTTGCGCACCGCAGCGGCATAGATCTCGATCCATTCGGTCTCGCAGTGCTTGAACCATGGCACGGAGAAGCATTCGATGGCCTCGGAGGGCTTGAGGTTTTCGTCGTCCAGACGGACGTCGCGGTCGTTGAAGGCGATGCGGCTGGGCTTGCCGATGCCGAACAGGTCGAAGTTTTTGAAGAAGGGATGGGTGTGCAGGCAGAAGTTGCCGCCGTCCCAGCTTTCCAGACCTTCGGCGCGCAGGGCTTCGCAGAAGCGCTTGACGGAAAGGCCGTGCAGCTCTTCGCCGTGGTACACGCCGTGGGGGCAGTACCAGCCCGCCATATTGCTGCCGGTGCTTTCGTCCACACGGATGGCGCGGATGCCAGGCAGGCCTTCCAGCAGGTCCCAGAAACAGTTCATGGCTTTGCGGATCTCGGCACAGCGCTGGTCGTAGTATTTCAGCTGCACGCGGCCCAGCGCGCTGCACACCTGATTGGCGCGGCCCTTGACGCCGCCCAGCGCAATGTGGGCGTACTGGCGCAGATCGGTGTCCTCGGTGATGTATTTGTCGTTGTTGCGCTCGTAATGGCCGAAAGCCATGGCGCGCTCGTACAGCTTGCGGTCGTCGGTGACCAGCATGCCGATCTCGCCCGCGGCAAAGGATTTCCAGCTCATCATGCTCATGGCGGCAATGTGGCCGAAGGTACCCACCTTTTTGCCCTTGTACATACCGCCGTGGGCGTGGGAAACGTCCTCGATCACATACAAATTGTGCTTGTTGGCAAACTCCATGATGGGGTCCATGTCGCAGGGATAACCGAAGTAGTGCACCACCATGATGGCCTTGGTGCGGGGCGACAGGCAGCGCTCCAGATCCTTGGGATCCATGCTGAGATTTTCGTCGATGTTGCAGAACACGGCGGAGGCGCCGAAGTTGATGGCCTGCGACACGCTGCCCCAGTAGGTCTTGGTGGGGCAGATGATCTCGTCCCCCACGCCGAGGCCGATGGCGAACATGGCGGCGGTCAGCGACATGGTGCCGTTGCAGTAGGCGATGGCGTATTCCCTGCCCTGCCACGCGGCAAACTCCTCCTGAAATTTTTCCGTGACGTCCAGTCCGGAAAACGCGTTGCGGCGGATGACGTCCAGTGCGGCGTCCTCATCCTCCTGCGTGCGGATGGGCCAGCCAAACAGGTGGTCGGTCGGGGCGTTCTGTACGGCGGGCGTACCGCCCAGCAGTGCCAGTTTTTCCATGGTATGTACTCCTTTTCCTGTTTCGGTTTTTCTTGTTTTGCTTATCGTACAGCTTTTCAGGCTTTTTCCAGATTCAGATCCAACAGGTCGATGGCATTGTTGCGCACCACTTTGGCGTAGTTTTCCCCGCTCAGCAGGCCGTCCGCCAGCATTTTTTTCAGGAAAGCGTCAAACTCGTACTGATGGGTGTTGGTGGCGGCGCAGATATCGCAGCCGTACAGAATGCGGTCGGAAAACTCTTCGATAAAGCGGGCGGCGTGCTCGGGGTCGCGGCGCAGGGCATTCATGCCGCTGCCGGCGGAAAGATCACAGTACAGGTTGCCGTACTCCCGCATCAGCTGCGTCAGGCGTCCGGGGGTGACCCTGCCCTGCGGGTAGCCGTTGCGCTGTTCGATAACGTCCTCCAGATCGGCGGACATCTCGGCCCAGAAGGGCTGGGAGTGGCCGAGGATCTTCAGATCCGGGTACTTTTTGAGCATTTTTTCAAGGCGCGGCAGGCCGATCTCGTCCACGATGCCGTAATTATACCGCAGCTTCGGCGAGATGTGGATGGTGACGGGCATATCCAACGCCTGCGCATGGGCAAACAGGTTTTCCACCCACGGGTCGTCGGCATACAGATTAGCGGTCAGCTCGCCAATGCCCTTTGCGCCAAGATTTTTGTAATGCCGCAGAAACCACGAAAGGTCGCCGTCCGGCGCATTCATCCCCATGCGCGGGTCGGCACCGCAAAACCAGACAAACCGGTCCGGCGCGGCGTCGGCCACATGCTTGGTGGCCTCGCTGGTAAGCGGTGCACAGTTGCCCTCGATCGCCGCCAGCGAGAGCAGAACACCCATCTCGATATCCAGTTCATCGTAGATGGCCAGCAGCTCCGGCCCGGAAAGCATGCGCTGGTTGGTGATCCAGTGCGGGGGATAGGATTCCGGGAAGGCAGTGGCGTGGGCATGGATATCTATTTTTTTCACACATTTCATAACGGTTCCACTCTCCTTTTGCGGCGGCGGGACACGCGTCCGCGCAGCTTTGTTTTTTCTGCTTTAATAATAACCCTGCAAACAAAAATAAGCAACGCAGCGCATTGCTTATTTCGTGGAAGATATTGCTCGATTTTGCCACGGAGACACCCCATATTGGTTCTTATAGCACCGGCAGAAGTATCTTTCGTCCGAAAAGCCGCACTGCCATGCGATGGCGGCGATGTTCTGCGAGGTGCCCGTCAGCAGAATGTGCGCCAGCCGCAGCCGGTATGCTGTGATATACTGCACCGCGGTCATGCCCACCGCCCGCTTGAACACCCGGCAGAAATGGTGCTTACTGACATTGCAGACGGCGGCAAGTTCATCCAGCGAGATATGACGATCGTAAAAGGCGTGGATATGGCGGATGGCGGGGTCGATGATGCCGTAATAGCGGATGTTCTCGTCGCTGACACCGGCTTCGCGCTGCGGCGCAAGGCAGCCGCGCAGCAGATATACAAACAGCTGCTGCAGAAGCGCTTCCAGCGCATGGCGGCGATATTCGTCCGTTTTGCCGTATTCCTCCAGAATGCGCAGCAGCAGGCCGCAAAGCGCCTCATCACCCCGGATAAGATTCTGAAAGCGCAGGCCGCGGGCGATGAGCAGATGGCGCAGGTCCAGACCTTTGGGGTTGGAGGAGGTGAACACATCCAGGCTCACCATGAACAGATGGTATTTTCCCTTTTTTTCATCCAGCTTGACGGTGGAGTGGAACTCGTAAGGATTGATGATGATGACGTCGCCCGCACCGGCTTCGATGGTTTCGGTATCCACCACCAGCGTGGAGCCGCCTTCGTAGAAGTATTTGATCTCCAGCGCTTCGTGAAACACCTGCGAGGTACGCTCGTTGTGGTCCACCCAGGAGACTCTGCCGGCATGGATGCTCAGTTTCAGATCGCTGTCGGCAAATTCGATCTTCTGGTAGATATCGCCTTTCTCCGTCACGCATATCCCTCCCTCCGGCGGTGTTTTCTTCATTATACGCCGGATGCGCCGCGGTTGCAAGAAGGATTTTGCAGCTGTACTCGGTGCAAATCCGCATCTCGCCTCAACGGAAAAAGACTCCGTCCGGACGCACTGCACTTTTGCAGCACACCCGGGCGGCTTGCTTTTTACAGCTGAATTTCGTGCAGGCCGTGACAGTTGCAGTACACATACAGGCGGCTGCGGCCCATGCGGGGCATGCGCAGAGCGGCGTCCTGTTCCGGATACAGCTTTTTGATGATGACAGTATCCATTGTGACGCAGGCGGCAAACCCGATAAAATGCTGCTTGGTCATGGGATGCTCCAGCTTGACGTACCACTCGTTTTCCACAAGCTGTACTGCGGCGGCATGGGCTTCGTCGGTGGGTTCGGCTTCCAGCGGCGGCAGGCTGACGCCGCAGCAGCTGTACGCCCCCTGCCCCAGCGCCCAGATGACATTGCCGCAGATGGGACAGACGTAAAATTTTGCACGCGGCACGCTGCCTGCCCGATTGCAGTTGGGCAGCGCCCGGCCTGCGACAAGCTCCGTCAGGCTGACGCCCAGCGCAGCGGCAAGCGGTTCCAGCAGGGCGATATCCGGCAGACCGCGGCCGGTCTCCCATTTGCTGACGGTTTTATCGCTGACGGCAATGGCGTCCGCCAGCTGCTTCTGCGTCATACCGCGGGTCTCGCGCAGATCCCGGATCACGGCGGCGGTAGCATACTGATCCATCCTGATCTCCTCATTTCTTTCCGGCGAAGCACCGGAAGGTTTCTTTGCTGCCAGTATACCGAAAAAACGCCCCGGGCGCAACCTGCGCTGCGCAGAGCAGGTGTTCCGGGGCGAAGTTCGTTTTTATTTGGAGCGTTTTTTATAATACAGGTACGAGTACAGTGTGGGCAGGATCAGCATCAGTGCAAGCAGCGGAGGCAGCAGCAATACTACGGAGGTCAGCACAAGCAGTTTCTTGTTTTTTCAGCATCCTCGTCCACTCTTTCTCTCCGGAGGATTTTTCCGCTTTACAGATCACGTATATGGAATTTCTCTCTGCGGCGGCGGTTGTAATAGCAATAGTTTTCGAAAGAGATGTCCTCCGGCACGCCGTGGTCGATCAGCGGGATAAAGCCGCCCATTTCCACTGCGGGAGCCAGACGCTCCAGCTCGGCTTCGATGGCGTCGGGGCCTTTGGCGATCTCACGCTTGTCCACATTGCCCCACAGCAGGATCTGATCCTTCTGATACTGTTTGAGCAGCTTTTCCGCATCCATATCCGAGGCGACCTCCAGCGGGTAGAAACCCCGCACGCCGCCCTCGATCCACAGCGGAACCAGCAACTCGATGTTGCCGTCGCAGTCCACAAAGCAGACATCCACGCCGTTTTCCTTCAGGAAATTCGTGACCTTCCGGTAGGGCTCGAGGCAGAATTTGCGGAACATCTCCGGGGAGATCATGGGGCCGTTTTTATAGCAGATGTCCTCCCAGAACAGAGCGGTGTCGATCTTGAAATCGCGCACGGCCTTCTGCAGCACGGCAATGTAGAAATCGGCGAGGTAGTTCATCACTTCCTCCACCCATTCCGGCTCGTCGTACAGCGCGTAGGAGGCGTTCTCCACGCCCATCCAGTTGCGCAGAATGCCGTAAAAGCTGCCGGCGTCCACCGTGATGATGTGGTCACGGTCGTCGTTCCATTTTTCGCGCAGCGCCTGCCACGTGGCATCATCGGGGTAGCGGGCGGGGTGGTTGGGGTCCAGCTGGGCAGCCTTGAACTCCTCCCAGTTTTCCGAACCCTTGAGGGGGTATTCCAGATATTCCTCGGCAAGCAGCGTGGAGCCCGGGTTCTTCAGCTTTTTGCCCACAACGCCGTTGGCCGCCCTGGCGATCACATGGGTATCATCCTCCCACAGGACCTCCGGCTCATACCCCGGCGCCATGTCCAGATTTACCGGCAGACGGGAGGTTCCCCAATAGGCAGAATAAATGCCCTCATGGTTGAAGTATTTCCGCATATACTCCATACCGTCCGTTTCGCCCTCCGGCATGGGAGGCAGCCCCTGCGGCACCCAGAAGTGGTAGGGTCCCACCCAGTCGCCCCAGGCGGGCAGGTCTTTCGTCTGATAATTGGCCCAGAGATGGAATCGTTCACGCGGCGTCATAGTGATTTCCTCCTGTATGTGCATTTTTACGCATTTCTGCCGGCCGGCAGATTTAAAAACTGAGCTTCATGGCAAAAGAGGTCTTGTCCTCCGCCGTCAGCACACCTTTGACGAGGATGCTGCCGTCCTCCGCCACACATTTCTGCACCGAAAACTCCTGTCCGGGCAGCAGTTCGGAAAGAAACCACACGTCCAGCCGTTTCAGTTCTTTCAGCGCAAGGCGCTCGGCTTCGCTGAGCGCGTCGTAGACGAACTCGCCGTAGCGGACATTGTGCACATGACCGTTGCCGTCCTGCCAGCTGGGACGGGCGATGCGGCGCTCCACCTCGGTGTATTCCGATTTGTCGCGGAACTTGGCGCTGGCCTCCAGCAGGGTCTCGCCTGCGGGCAGGTCGATCTGCGCAAGGATGGACCGGTCCATACATACCCGGCGGGTGGAAAGGTCCAGCACAGCGGAAAAGGTTGCCGCAACGGCCGCCTCCTCGCCGTTTTCGTCCCGCAGGACAAGGTCACGGCGGTAGGTGGTGCCGCGGCTGCCGGCGTGCCAGGTCTGCGCGGTAAGCTTGTCACCGGCATTCAGCGGGCGGCGCAGCTCCACCGAAAGGGCGAGCAGCACCCACGTGACGCCGTGCTTTTCAATAAGGCTGGGCATGTCCAGCTCCACGCGAGGCAGGTGTGCCTCCACCACGCGGCTGGCCATCTTTTGGTAAGCAGAGGGAAAAAGCGCACCGCTGCCGTCGTACATGTCAAAATCGACGGGGACGGAATAGGAAAACTCGGTTTCGTTGATATGTTCCATTGTAATATCCTTTGCTGTATGCTGTTCGATGCATACGAATTGAATGCACCGAAGAATATATGCCTGTCATTTTGTCAGGCGCAGACGCCGCACGGTGCAGCGCCCGTCCCGGGGGTTATTTGCCGATCTCCGGCATAAAAGAGCTTCCGCAGACTTCACCGGGAACGCCCAGATAATCCAGCACCGTGGCGGCGATATTGGCGAAGGACAGCCGCTCGCCCAGATCCACGCCCTGACGGATGTTTGCGCCGCAGAACAGCGCCGGAACGCATTCGCGGGAATGGTCTGTGCTGGGGGTGCCGGGGTCACAGCCGTGGTC
>CAZYRD010000028.1:2201-17875 GCA_964649475.1 uncultured Faecalibacterium sp. | reverse complement strand
ACGCTGATTAAGTATTGCGTTGAGCTTGTTGCCTGACACATTAAATGTCATTGAGTATGCACAGGGATACAAATTCATTTCTGACAAGTCAGCATGAGTATAGATATTTGTCATAATTCTGCGGCTTGCAGGATTATTTTTAAGGTCGTACAAAACACGGTCTACCTGGTCAACATCGCCGTCGCTGTAATGATGTACAACTCCCATTTGATAACCGTAAGCCTTGCCGATGCTGCCGTTTTCGTCCGCCCACTGGTCCCAGATGTGGCTGCCCAGATCCTTGATGTTGTTGGACTTTTTCTGCCAGATCCACAGCAGCTCGTCCACACAGGTCTTCCAGTAAGTACGCCGCAGCGTCAGCAGAGGGAACTCCTTTTTCAGATCGTACCGGTTGACGATACCGAATTTTTTCACCGTGTGCGCCGGGGTTCCGTCCTCCCAGCGGGGACGCACCTGCCGGTCGGTGTCCCACACGCCGTTTTGCAAAATATCCTGACAGTTCTGAATAAAGATCTCGTCCGCTCTGCTCATAACGTATTCTCCTTTGCATGATAACCTCTGCTCTCTATTATACCCCATGCCGAAGCGCGGCGCAACAGGATATCCGGGGAGAATGCACTGTTTTTTCTTGCACCGCGGTGCCGGATATGCTATACTGAAAGACAAGAATAACCCTTGTCGGTAACAGGAGGAATTTTACATGCCCGATATTTCCATTGTTGTCCCGTGCTACAACGAAGCACCTGTTCTGGACAAGTTCTATGCCCGTATCACGGAAGTGGCCGCCGGCATGGATGCCAGCTTTGAATTTCTCTTCATCAACGACGGTTCCCGTGACGATACGCTGACCGTCATCAAGCGCCTGCGCGAACAGGACGACCGCGTGCGGTATGTATCCTTCTCCCGCAACTTCGGCAAGGAGGCGGGCATATTTGCCGGCCTGCAGAACGCCGCGGGCAGCTATGTCGCCGTCATGGACGCCGACCTGCAGGATCCGCCCGAGCTGCTGCCCGAAATGTATGCCGCGCTGGTGAACGAAGACTACGACTGCGTGCGCACCCGCCGGGTGGACCGCAAGGGCGAACCACCCATCCGCAGCGCGTTTGCCCGCATGTTCTACAAGCTGATCAACCGCATTTCCAAGGCGGAGATCGTGGACGGTGCCCGGGATTTTCAGCTGATGAAGCGCAAGGTGGTGGACGCCGTGCTTTCGCTGGGCGAGTACAACCGCTTCTCCAAGGGTATTTTCGGCTGGGTCGGCTTCCGCACCAAGTGGCTGGAATTTGAAAACGTGGAACGTGCCGCCGGCGAGACCAAGTGGAACTTCTGGTCGCTGATGCTTTACGCCATCGACGGCATCATCGCCTTTTCCACCACGCCGCTGGTCATCGCCTCGGTTCTGGGGCTTCTGCTGTGCGTGATCGCCTTTTTTCTCATTGTGTTCGTCATCGTCCGCACACTCATCTTCGGCGACCCCACCAGCGGCTGGCCCTCTCTCGTCTGCATCATCCTGATGCTCAGCGGCATCCAGCTGCTGTGCATCGGCATTCTGGGGCAGTATCTGGCTAAAACCTATCTGGAAACCAAACGCCGGCCTCTGTATCTGATTTCCGAATGCGAGCTGGAGAACAAATCCATCCACTGATTTTTTCACAAAGGAGCGCTTTGTTTTGAACATTCTGCCCGTCGTCCCTTCCCGCAGGACCGTCGCCGCCACTGCGCGTAAATTTGTCTGCGGCGCGGTGCTGGGGGCCGTGGTGTTTTTGCTGCTGTACGGTTTTTCCACGCTGGATCCCACTTACGACAGCTGGATCCGCTGCGGCTATGTGGAGGAGGATATCATCCAGCATTATGCAACGTGGCAGTTCTTCCGCAACGCAGCATGGCAGTTTCCGCTGACATGGCTGGACAACGCAGCGGCCCCCATCGGCGCCGCTGCGGCATGGGGTGATCCTCTGCCCTGGGCCGCCCTGTTTTTCAAGCTACTCTCCCCCCTCCTGCAGCAAACCTTTCAGTACTTCGGCATCATCAGTCTGCTGCACTATATGCTGCAGGGCGGTTTCGCCTGGCTGCTGATCGACCTGTTCGACACCCGTGCCGGCGTATGCATTCCCGGCACGCTGCTGCTGTGCTGCTGGCCGGTGCTTATTGAACGCACTTTCCGTCATGTGGCGCTCAGTGCACAGTGGATCGTCCTCTGGATGCTGTATCTGTACTTTATCGGGCGCCGCCAAAAGCGCCTGCCTTGGTTGAGTTGGTGCATCCTGTTCGGTCTTGTTCCCGGTATCCACGCCTATTTTCTTCCCATGGCACTGGGCATGCTGTGCGCCTCCGCGCTGGAACAGGTGATATTCCACCGCCGTTTTTGGCGGCCGGCGGGCCTTGTGGTCGGCTGTATGGTCATCGCCTTGTGCAGTGCCCGTGCGTTGGGCGTTATTATGCCAAATTCGCTCACCGGCAGTGGAGGATACGGCACCTATTCCATGAATTTGAATGCACTGTTCAATCCCTCCAGTATGGATCTGTACGCCGAAAGCGGGAAGTTGGACTGGTCGCTTCTGCTGCCGCTGCTTCCGCAGAATCAGCGGCAGTATGACGGTTTCAATTATCTGGGACTTGGCATACTCTTAGCACTGGGCGGCATCGCCGTGTATGGGCTGGTGTATCTGTTCCGCTTTGGTTTTCTGCACAGTCTCAAACGGCTGGGGCGCAGCCTTTGGCGGCACATCGGCCTTGCTGTCGCCTGTTTGATCTTCACAGTCTTTGCCGTATCGCACATCGTCTACTGGAATGACACCCTTCTTTTTGCTCCTCTGTCGCTGAGCGAAACATTACAGAATTTTCTGGGTACTTTTCGCGCCTCCGGCCGTATTTTCTGGCCAGTGGGCTATTTGCTGGCCCTGTGCGTCATCGTCTTCTGTGCCCGTCTGCCGCAGACCGGGCGCATGAGAAAAAAGCTTTCCGTTCTGGTGCTGTGCTGTATTCTGGCGGTACAGACGCTGGATATGGGCGGAGTCCTGCTTTACAAGGCACAGCATTTCCGCAGCGGCGAACTTATCAGCGCCAGCGAATTTGAAACCGGGAAAGCACAACAGCTTTTTGCCAGTACTGACAATATCCTCTGCATGGGGAATATGTTCGACTACCTGCTTTCAGAAAGTATTATTCGCGCCAATCCAAACATCCAAACAGACCTTGTATTTTTTGCACGCGGCAATTTCGGCGAGACCTTCGCCCGCCACGCCGAAAACTACGCCTACATTCTCAGCGGACAACCCATTGACGAAAATGCGCTGTATATCGCCTCCGAAAAATCCGTCTGCGATGAGGTGCTTGCCTGTGCGCATGAAGATGTGGTCGCGTGGCAGATCGACCGCTTCTACTTTTTCGGCGTCGCCACAGAGGATCGCCCCGCACCCGATTACACCTGATCATCCACCGTTGCCGTTCCAACCTGCAAGGAGGCCCCCTATGCGCTACACCCATGTATTCTTTGATCTGGACGGCACGCTGCTGAACACCGCGCCGGGCATCAAGCACTCGTTTCAGTATGCGCTGAAGCAGCTGGGCAAGCCCGTTCCCGCGGAGAGCGAGCTGGATTTCATCATTGGGCCGCCACTGTTCTGGAGCTTCCACGACCGTCTGGGCTATGACGAGGCCACCGCAGAACGGGGCGTGGCGCTGTACCGGGAATATTACCGTCCCACCGGCATGTGGGAATGTGCGCCGTATGAGGGTATCCCCGCGCTGCTGCACGCCCTGCATGACGCCGGTGTGCATCTTGGCGTCGTCACCGGCAAGCCCGAGGAATTCGCCGCCAAGCTTGTGCGGCATTTTGAGCTGGAACCGCTGTTCGATTTTGTGGTCGGCATCTCCTTTACAGACAAGCACGCCGACAAAAAGGAGCTGCTGGAACGCGCCTTTGCGCTGGCGGGCATCTCCGGTGGCGGCCGGGACGGCGTGCTGATGGTAGGCGACCGCTGCTTTGATATCGACGGCGCCAACGACGTTGGCATCGACAGTCTGGGCGTCACCTACGGGTTCGGCTCCCGCGAGGAGCTGGAAGGCCACGGCGCCACCCTTCTGGCCCATTCCGCCGCTGCGATCCTTCCGCTTGTTCTGGATTGATCCGTATTCTTCGCACCAAAAACGCCGCAGGATGTCACCTTCTATGGGATGACGCCGCTGCGGCGCTTTGTTTTTGCTTATTTGTGGAACCGGCCGAACACCTCGTTGACCTTGGAAAAGCTGGTAAAGGTATCCGGATAGCCGCGCAGCAGACGGATCATGTCGCTGACATGGCGCTTGCGCACAATGCAGATCAGCACCTGCCGTCCGGTATGGGTGTACATACCCTCGCCGTTTACCAGCGTGACGCCGTGCTTGGAGCGTGCCATGATCTCCTGCGCAAGCGCCTCGGCATGGTCGGTGATGATCTCGAACCGGTAGGCGCTTTTTACACCTTTGACCGCCTCGTCCACCACCAGATTGGCGATGAACAGGTTGATGAGGGTGCACAGCGCCGGTTCGATCTGGCAGTCGTATAAAACAAAAACCACCGCGACCACCACACTGTCCAGTGCAAAGGCCAACCACGCCACGTTGGCAGCCGGGTACGCCCGCTGCACCAGTGCCGAAATGGCGTACGTACCGCCGGAAGCGCCGAAATGCCGCAGCATCATGGCAAAGCCCAGCCCGCTGACCGCGCCCGCGCCCACCGCGGCAAAAATCAGGTTGTTTTCCGTCTGGTAATAGGGGAAAGCCGTACTTTCCAGCAGCTTGAGCGTCACGGACTGGGAGAGCAGATACAGGCTGAGAAACACGCCCAGCTTTTTATCCACCGCCAGCGACATGGCCAAAAACAGCGGCAGGTTGAACGCCAACAGCAGAAGGCTGCGGTCAGCGCCGGTAAAATCCGAAATAACAAAGGAAATGCCGCTGATACCGCCCGGATAAAAATTGTTGAAGTTGGCAAAATAGTGCAGACCAACCGATACCAGCACCCCAGCGACCAGCGCCATGACAAGATCGGTCAGAATGGAACGAAAAGAAATCTTTTTCACCGCAGTTCTCCTTTACGGCCTGCCCGCCGCTGTGTTTTGACATTTTTTGCGCAGTTACTGACTTTAATAATAGCACAATCGCGGTTCAAAAGCAACAGCAGCAGCGCTGCTGCCGAACGGCAGTATTCTGTACAAAACACGCCAAAGGTCTGACATTGCCACTCGCTTTCTTGACTTTACCGCACGGATATGATATAGTCAAACCGGTAAGTTATGGACTGTTTTCAGTCCGAAATAGCTACCAACATCTGTTTCGGAGGAATGTATGCAAAAAATCGCCGTTGCAACCGATACCAACAGCGGCATCGGTTTTGAAGAAGCGAAGCAGTTGGATATCGCCCTGATCCCCATGCCCATTTATATGGACGACAAGCTTTACTTTGAAAGCCTGACCTGCTCGCAGCAGCAGTTTTACGAAAAGCTGAACGCCGGTGCCGAAGTCTCCACCTCGCAGCCGTTCCCCGCTGACCTCACCGAGCTTTGGGGCCAGCTGCTGGAAACCCACGATGCCGTCATTTACGTCCCCATGTCCAGCGGCCTTTCCGGCTCCTGCGGGGTTGCCAAGGCTGTCGCGCTGGAGGAGTTCCCCGGCAAAGTATTCGTTGTGGACAACCACCGCATCTCGGTTTCGCAGCGGCAGTCCGTGCTGGAGGCCAAAGCCATGGCACAGCAGGGCATGGATGCCGCCGCTATTGCCGCACTGCTGGAAGAAGAAGCGCTGAACGCCAGCATCTACATTGCGGTAAGCACCATGAAATATCTGAAAAAGGGCGGCCGCGTCACCCCCACCGCCGCGGCGCTGGCCACTGCGCTGAACCTGAAGCCGGTCCTGCAGATCCAGGGCGACAAGCTGGACGCCTACAAAAAGGTGCGCGGTATGGAAGCCGCCTGCCAGACCATGCTGGACGCGCTGCAGAAGGACTTGGACACCCGCTTTGCCGGACAAAGCGTCAGCCTGTATGCCGCCTTTACCGGCGACCCTGACACGGTGGAGCCCTGGCTTGCACGCGTGCGCGATGCTTTCCCGGGGCATGAGGTCGCCTGCTATCCCCTGCCGCTGAGCGTTTCGTGCCACATCGGTGACGGCGCACTGGGCGTCGGCATCGTAAAAAATCTGTAAAAATCAGCCGTTCCTGCCATCGCAGGGGCGGCTTTTCTTTTTTGCCCTCCTCGACAAAGCTGATTTCTGTGTTATACTAATTTCAGCCCCATGGGCATACGAAAGGAGCATTTCAATATGGCAGAAAGACACACCTGCAACCATTCGGCGGACGTTACCCGTCGGCTTTCCCGCATCGAGGGACAGATCAAAGGCATTAAAGAAATGGTGAGCGACGGTCGCCATTGCGAGGAACTGCTGACCCAGCTTTCGGCGGTGAGCAGCGCCGTCACACAGGTCGCCCGCGTCATCCTGACCGAGCATCTGGAGCACTGCATTGCTGAAGGCTTTGCCAACAACGATGAAGAGGGCGTGCTGCAGAGCCTGGAGCAGGCTGTGGACCAGTTTGCCAAGCTGAAATAACGGAGGTACGCCACGAAGCACGACCACGAACACGACGGCTGCGGACACGACCACGCAGCCGATGCCGGCGAAATGTGCACATTGGCCCTTCGGCTGGTGTGCGGCGCCGTTCTGCCGGGGCCGTTGTGTCGCTGCACCAGATCGGCGAGCCTCTGCAGGGACCTGCCGTGGCAAAAAGCAAAAAAAGCATTGCCGAAGCGATGGATATCCGCCCCGATCACGCCAACCTTCTGCCGGAGGACGGAACCATCCGTACCGCCGCCCCGGAAGAGCTTGCCGTTGTGCCGCCGGCTGCGTGCTGATGAAGGACGATATTGTCGGCGTTGCGCCGGCATTGCGCTGCGCGCGAAATACACCCGCGAAACCGTGAAACAGAACGCTGCCTTTGCGCTGCTTGCCAAAGGCGCCGTACTTGTCGCCGCAGCGTTCGCTCACGCTCCCGTGTGGCTGGCCATTTTTGCCGACGCGGGCGTGGCGCTGTTGTGTGTGCTGAATGCGACCCGCACCATTGCCGTCAAATAAGCGGTTTTACGTTTTCCCCTTATTCGCAACCATTCTATAGCTTCCAAAAAACTTCAAAAATCCTCCCGGGCAGAGGCGTCCGCCCGATCTTCCGGGCGGAATGCTTCCCGTCCAATAAAACGCCGTACAGAAACGCCGCCGCACTCAACCGAGTACGGCGGCTTTGTTGTGTTCGTGTTACGCTTTCAGCTTACCGCGGGCTCAATTTTCGCGGTATGCGCGGCGCTTTTTCTCCAGAACGGCCATGCCGCAGATGCTGGCAGCCAGCAGTGCGATCCACATGGCGAAGGGAGTATGATCGCCGGTGTCGGGGCTGAGCGGCGTGGGTTCGGGCTGAGGATCCGACGGGACCAGATACTTGTTGGTGAACACCACACCATCGGTGGGATAGTGCACAACAGGTACCAGAACACCCGCTTCGTTCTCGTTGACAGCGTCCACCGTCAGGATGTAGACCTTGCTGTCATAGGTGACGTGTTTGGCGTCGGTGCCGATCTCCTTGACGCAGATCGTCTTGCCGGTGCCTTCGGTCATCATGAACTCGGTAAACACGATCTTGCCCTTATCCGTATTGGTACCGGTGGCAAGGGTGTTGCCCTGGTCATCCTCGATGACGAACCTGAACTCGCCCGCTTTCATGTCGCGGCCGACCAGCTTCTTGGTAGCCTCTACCTTAACGGCCACGGGTTCCGGCGTATAAACGTTGGTAAATACGGGAGCCGTGCCGGTCTGGTAGGCCACTTCGGCGTGCAGATGACCCGCACCGGGATCGGTGACGGTGATGATGACGGCGACCGTTCTGTCGCTGTCGTAGTCCATGCGCGCAGTGTCAACGCCCTGTTCCTGCATCACGAAGCGGTACGCGCCGACCTCGGACAGGCCTTCCACGTGGAAGGCGACGTTGCCGTCGGCGTCATTGGTGCCGCCGGTGATGGTGACAGCGGTGGGATTCGTGATGGACTCCGTCAGCGTGAAGGTAAATTCGCCATCAACCATGCTGCGGCCACGCAGCACCTTGGTTGCATGGACGGTCGCCGTGGTGGGCAGGCCCTTGTAGGTGTTTACAAACTGCCAGCTGTCGGTCACATCGGTGTTGTTCGCATCCTTGATCTCGTACGAGGCAACCAGCTTGCCGTTGACGGGGTCATCCGTGACGGTGACGCTCAGCCTGTACTTCACGTCGGAGTAAGCCATACCGGCCGCACCCTTATCCACCTCCACGATGGTAAGTTCCGCCACGGTGGGAGCGGAGAAGGTCATCGTTTCAAAGCTGACCTTGCCGTTGGCGTCGTTAAAGCCCTTTGCAACCGTATTGCCCGCGGCGTTGAGGATGTGGAACTCGAACTCGCCCGCAACCTGTGCGGTACGGTTGCCGGTCAGGACCTTGCCGGGCTCGGCCTTGCTCCCGATCGTTACCTGCACGTCGGCGGGATCGTAGGTGTTGGTAAAGGTGATGTCGCTGGTGTCGGCGGCAGTGGTGTCCTTCACCGCAGTGATCACAGGCTCCCTGGCGGTCAGCACACCACTGGCAAAGTCGTAGGTGACTTCGATCACCACGGTCCACACGGCGGGGTCGTAGGTGACGGCAGCAGAGCCGCCGACCTTTTCAGAGACCGTGTAGGTGTGGGTGCCGGCGCTGGTGTAGGTGAAGCCGTCGGTCTGTACGTCAGCCTCAGTCAGATCGTAGTCCACGGTGATCTGGCCGCTGACGTCACTGGTGCCAAGTGCGACCAAATTGCCCTGCAGATCCTTCACTTCGAAGGTGAAGTTATCGGTAGTGAGGATATCGCGGCCGTTCAGGGTCTTGTCAGCGCCGTTGCTGTCCAGAACGAGATCCAGATTCTGTTTGACCGAAGCGGGGGTAAAGGTGTTGGCAAAGCTGACGGACTGTGCCGGAACGGAACCGGGCTCGTGCGGAGCTTCGTACCTGGCGATGACACTGCTTTCCACATACAGCTTGCCGGTGGCGGTGTTGTCCTTGACGACCTCGGTGATGGTGTACATCGCGTTATCGTAGGTATAACCGGAAGCATTGCCGGCTTTCTCCTGCACATACCAGACGTAGGTGCCAACATCATTGTACGTATAAGAGTAGGTGTTCACGCCGGACTTATCAACAGTGAGCTCATCCGGTGCTGCGCCTGCAGTCAGGCTCTGCGTCTGTCCGTCCTTGTCCAGACCAATCGAGAACGTAAAGGTCTCGTTCTCAAACGCCTTGCCGTTCAGGGTCTTGTAGACATTGAACGAGGTGTTGACGGGATCGGGCGTGTACTTGTTCTTGAACGTCAGCACATCGGCGCTGGCGCGGGGATCGCCGGTGACGCCGGTGACGGTAACGCCGGTGATCTTCAGCTTGCCTTCGGTTGTGTCGTCCTCGACCACCACGGTCACGGGGTAGTAAGCCGTACGTTCAATTTCTACCCTTGCGGCGCCGGGAGCGATCTCGCGCACGGTGTAGACGTACGTACCTGCCGCGGTGTAGGGAATGGCGCCGAAGGTGAATTCGGCGGCGGTGCCGTCGGTACCGGCGGGGCTGCCCGCAACGGCGGCACGTCTGCCGGTGGCATTGCCGTTGACCGACTCCTCATACACCTCAAACGCGAACTCGCCCGCGGTCATGTTACGGCCGGTCAGGGTCTTGCCGGCCTTCAGGATAAGCTCGGTGTCCTCGGCGTCGTAGGTGTTGTTGAAAGCGACCTTGGCTGCATTTTCTGCCGCCTTGGAGGTATCGGTGGGATCGTAAGCCACGGCGGTATCATAACCACCGGAGGCATTGCTCTTGGCGACCGTGAAAGCTGCTTCCAGCCTGCCGGTGGCGGTGTTGTCCGTTACCGTCACGACCACGGTATAGGTGGTCTCGGTATCGTAATCCACACCCTTCAGGCTGCCGGACAGCTCCTTGACGATATAGGTGTAGATACCAGCCTTATCGACCGTGATGTCGGTAAAGGTGACCAATGCCGCCGTGCCGTTTGCCGCCGCGGCATTGCTGCCGGTGGCAACACGGACGTTGCCCTTATCATCGGGAGCAATCTCCCCTACTGCCTGATATTTGCTCCAGAGCACCTCGAAGTCGAACTGATCGGCGTACATATCGCGGCCGGTCAGGGTCTTCTGGCCGATCAGGTTGAAGGTGTACTCGGAGGAAGCGTAGGTGTTGGCAAAAGCGATGTCATACGGTGCAGTCAGCACGGTGCTCGTGCCGCCTTGCACCTTGGTGACATTTATGACCTCGGCAGAAAGCTCGCCGTCAGCATCGTCATCATGCACGCGGACAGCAACTTCATACCTGGTGGTGTCATAGGTGACGCCTGCCAGATTGTTGTCGACCTCGGTGACCTCGTAGGTGTAATAGCCAACGGGGGTGGATGCCGGATACTGCAGCTTCAGGTTCATGCCGGCGGTGACGCCGTCCGCAACGCCGGAGGCATTGGAAACAGTGTCCTTCACGCCGGGCATCACGCCGGGCAGGTCATTGCTGCCGGCGCCCATGCCATCCTTCGCCGAGATCAGCCTGATCTGGAAGCTGAACTGGTTCGCTTTCATAGCGCGGCCGGTCAGCACCTTGGTGACGGGGAGGGTCAGCTCCGCACCCTTGTAAGGCACGCCGCTGTTGCTGAAGACAACGCCCTCGGTCAGATCGACGGTCTCCGGGGTGGTAAGCGCAGTACCGCTGCTGTTGTGCGTCCGAGTAATGGCGGTGATATTGCCGGTGATGGTGCCGTCGCCGTTATGCGTCAGCGTAACGGTCAGCTCGTACCTGCTCTTGTCGTAAGTGACGCCCGCCAGCTGGCCGGGAACCTCCTCCATCACATAGGTGAGGGTCTTGGTATTGCCGGTAAAGCCGGTGTCGGTAAAGAACAGCGTATCAAATGTGACGGTGCCGTCCGCGGCATTGGTACCGGCATGGACGTTGTTCGTACTGGTTCCATTGACAGCTTCGGTCAAGGTGAAGTTGAACATACCGGCCTTCAGTGCGCGTCCGGTCAGGCTCTTCTTCGCGGTGATGACCATGGAGCCTTTGGCGTTGTACTTGTTGGTGAACACCAGCGAGGGGGCGTTCGCAGCTATCTCAGTATTGTACTTGGCAACATCCCAACTGCCGTCGCCGCTGTAATATTTGGCCGAAACCTCCAGCAGGCCGGTATCGGCGTTTCTGACAACGGTAAACTTCAGCAGGTAGCGGGCGCTGCTGTATTCGACACCGTGGCTTGTGGTGCCTGCGCCGACTTCCATGACCCACGCCTGATAGACGCCCTCCTTGTAGAAGGTCAGCTCGTTGAAGGTGACCTCCAGGTTGGTGTTCTCGGCGGTGCCGCCCGGATTGGTCGTCTTGGAAATACCGGTGCTGACCAGTGCGCCTGCGTTACCGGCAGCGTCCAGTTCATGGTTATACACGGCATAGCCGTCGTCCACTTCCCCGGTATCGTTCATCGTCTTGGCGGCCTTGTACATCACGAAGCCAAAGGTCAGGCCGGCGGGGATGGACTCGCCCTCGACCGTTTTGACCAGTCTGGGAGCGATGGTCTGCGGGTCAACTTCGACGGGCAGCGGGTCGTGCGTATTGACGAACTCCACAGCGGCCACCCCGATCTCCGCACCAGCCGCATCCTTATACACCACGGCGCTGTCCCAGCCGGTGGCAGGGTCAAAGGTGACGGTCACTTCGGCGGTGTAGGCCGCCGTGCTGTAGGTGATCTCGCCGTCGCCGCCGGGAACCTCGGAAATGGTGTAGGTAAAGGTCCTGGAATACACGCCGTTGGCGTCGGGTGTGCCCAGATCATCCAGACCGCAGCCGATGGGCTCGAACACGATCAGCTTGCTTTCGCCGTTTTCCGCCGCCACGTTGTGGCCGGTGGTCACGGTCTTGCCGCCGGCGTCCGCAACGATAAAGTTGAACTCGCGGTCAGACATGTCGCGGCCGTTCAGCTTTTTGTAAGCTTTCAGCGTCACGTCGTACTCGCCGGTGTAGATGTTGGTAAAGGTGAGCTTGGATTTCAGCGCGGCGAGGGTGGTGGGCACCCAGTTGCCGCCGTCCCGCAGGGAGACTGCCGTGCTGAGAACGCCGTTGGTCTCGGTCACATCCACCCTGATGCGGTATTCGTCGCCGCTGTAGATCATGTTGCTGCTGGTACCGCTGTTCTCTTTGATGGTATAGTAGTGGGTGCCCTTGACGTCATATTCGATCTCAGTGAAGATGACACTGCCGTCAGCCTTGCTCTGGCCGGTGGCGGCCTCGCCCTTGACGGTGGTGCCGTCAGCCTCAGTCTCGATGACGGAGAAGGAGAACCGGTTGTCTGTCAGGTCGGCACCGGTAAGCACCTTGGCGGCTTCCAGGTTCAGGCTGGTTTTGACCGGGGCAAAGGTGTTGGTGAACTCCAGCTGGTTCGAAACAGCCGTGTTCAGGGTGCTCCATGCGGTCGGCCAGGAGCCGTCCGCGTTGGCGGTGCGGTACTCAAGAGTTGTGACCTTCAACGCGCCGCTGCCATCGTCTGTGACCTTGGCGTGAATATGGTATTTGGCGGTGCTGTAGGTCACGCCGGAAGCGCCCGCATTCACCTCGGACAGCAGCCAGTAATAGTCACCGGCGGCAGAGAGGGGGATCCTGGAGAAGGAGAACGTGCCGGAGCCGTTCCCGCCGGCTTCGGCGCTCACGGTGACGCTGGCGTCATAGGCAGACTGCGGCACGGCCGAAGCGACCGCGTCGGTGGCTTCCAGCACGAAGCTGAAATTCTTGGTCTGGCTGTAGCGGTCGTTGTTGACCAGCGTCTTGGTGCCGGAGAACCCGACCTCTGTGGCGGAAGCTGCGTAGGTGTTTTCAACAGCGACCTTGGCGGCGGTGGTGCCGTCGGCGATGGTGACGCTGCCGTTGGCAGGCGTATACGCGGCGGTGAAGCCCGCTGCGGCCGCTTCGGCCACGGTGATGGTCACGCCCACGGGCAGACCTTCAATGGTGAGGGTCCCGCCGTGCGCGATGGTCACGCCGGCCTTGCCCTCACTGAACGTGACGCCGGTCTGCGTGGCGGAACCGGTCAGCGTGTACGTGCCGGTCAGCTTACCGGTGCTTTCGACCAGGTTCAGGGTGAACTTCTTGCCGAGAGCATCTGCGGGCACATTATCCGGTTCCGCAACGGTCTTGCTAAGCTGCAGACTGCCGCTCTTGACGGGAATGCTGACAACGTTGGTTTTGATCTCAGGGTTGTTACCCACGGTAAAGCCGGCGGAGTTTTCCACGTCCAGCACACCGTCGGCACCCGCGATGATGGAGGCGTCCACGACCACCTCAAAGGTGATGACGCCGCGCGCGCCGGGGGCCACGTTTTCGAAAGTCCAGATCAGGGTATCGGGGTCGGTGGCCGCATCAACGGTCAGCTCATTTTTATGGCTGGTCTCGCCGCTGAAAGTGGTTCCGGCGGGGACGATATCCTTTACCACGATGGTCGCCGCGGAATCGGTGGTGTTGGCAAAGGCGATGCGGAATTCCACCGTGTCGCCCACCTTGACGCCGTCGGTGACGGCATTGCCGCTGGCATCCAGCGCCTGCTTGCCAACCACGGGGTTGGTGGTGATGTTGGTGTCGTAGCTGTTGCTGCCGACCTGAATTTTTGCCTGATTGGTAACGGCACCGGCGCCCACGGCGCTTTCCAGCACGGTGACCGCAAAGCTGACAACAATCTGCATATCCGCAGCGGCATTGCTGAAAGTCCATGTGATGACACCGCCATCGACGGTATGCAGCACGGCGGCGACAGGCTGCCCGTTGGCGGTAACGGCAATGCTGTCCTCCACAAGGGCGGTGCCCGCGGGGATGGCGTCTGTGATGACGATGGTGGCGGGGCCGCCGGTGGTGTTGGAGGCCGTGATGGTGTAGGTAAGCTTGTCGCCCACCATGACGGGCTTGCCGTCGATCAGGGCGTCGGCCTCCACTGCGGCAGTGGAAAGATCGTCACCGGTGACGGTCTTGGGCTTTTCGCCGTGGAAGACCAGCTTGCCGTTGTTGCCCAGCCAGGTGGTGTAGTCCGGGTCCGCAGCGGAGCCGGAGCGCTGGGGATGGGTGACGACGGAGGCGGTACGGGTGGTGTTATCAGCCTTGAGAATATCGTCGCCGTCGGTCAGCGTATGTGCGGTATAGGTGCCTGCGGGGACGTAATACTTGCCGTCAATGACCTTGGCGGTCACATCGCCGGGCCATTCAATCGCGATCAGCTTGGCATTCTTGGCGGCGGCGGAAACACCGTCGTCCTCCTTGGCCCAGGTGTAGTAAGTACGGCTATAGTAATAAGTCTGTCCGGCCACCGGTGCAGACGCGACAGCATTGCCGCCGGCGTCCAGCAGCAGGGTGTCCGACTCGTACCGGTAGAAGGAGTTGTTGTCGGAAACTTCAAAGTTGGCGTGGGCCAGTGCGCGGGTATGGGATTCGACGGTGGCGGCACGGTCCCAGTCATTGGTGTAGAAACTGATGTTGCCGTTGCTGTCGACGTTAGCCAGCGTACCGTCGGACAGGGTCTCGGACAGGTAGTCCTCGTCCACGATCTGCCAGACGCTGTTGGCGTCGATGTCGCTGCGCAGGCCGACCTCGTAGATCACGCGGCTGGGGATCAGCGTGTCGTAATGCGCTTCGAGGTTGTTGGGGTCGGTGTCGTCGATCAGCACCTTCTGCATTGCCAGCAGGCTGGCAGGCGCCTTGATGGAGACGTACTGCTGGTGGGGCTCGTCCAGAGAGGTGATGACGCGCACCTGGAAGTGCAGCATGTCCGCCGTGTCGCTGCGGGCGCCGCCCGCAGTACCGTACATAAAGTAGCTGCGCACAACGGCGTTGGCGCCTGCAGCCTTGGCGTCGGCCAGCAGATCGGCGTTGTTGTCGGTGTGCAGCCATGCGGCGTTGTCGGCATTTTTGGGTGCTACGCCGATAAACTGTACGTCAAAAGGATCGTTGGCGGCGATCTCTGTTTCGGCTTCGGGATAATACACCTTGCCGAACCAAGTAAAGCTGTTGCCATAGTCGGCATCGCTGGTGTAGTAAAGCTGCCCGCCGTAGGTCTCCTGATCAAAGGTACGGATACCGCCGCCGGCGTTATAATCCACGTCGCCTTCCGCTGCGGTACGGGTGACCACGTCCAGAATGGCACGCACCTGTGCCAGCGTGGGCACGGCAGCGCCTGCTGCGGTGGAAAGCGCAATGCGGTCCATCAGAGCCTGTTCCAGCGCAGCGTTGAACGCCGCCTGCTCGTCCGAAACGGCGGCATCGCTTTCCCACTCGGGATCATAGCCTGCGGCCAGTCCGGCAAAGCTGAGGCCCTGATACAGATAACCGTCGCCGGTGACGCCCACAAGGCCCTTGACCTCCATGTACTCGCCGATGGGGTCGGTAAAGCTGACAAAGCCGGAATAATCCTCGCCCCACTGGGTATTGGTCAGCGTGGGCGCGGTGATGGCGCGCTTCTGGATCTCGATGACCAGAGAGTCAAACGCAGCATTGATCTCGGTGGTGCTGGAAGCCGCCCAGTAGGCGTCGTTGTACCTGAGGTCGTCAACGGACTCGATCACGTTGTCGTACACATTGACGG
>CAZYRD010000028.1:0-2191 GCA_964649475.1 uncultured Faecalibacterium sp. | reverse complement strand
CACTTCCACGTCGACCCACTGGCCGCCGCCACCGCCGCCGCCGCCACCGCCGCCGCTGGGCCGCCACTGCTGCGTGGTGTAGGTGTACCCGCCGGTATAGTTGGCGAAAGTGTAAGTATCGTCATTGTCGACGTCAACAGTAAAGACCGTATCCTCGGCAGAGGATGCGGCGGCAAGATACGCCGTCCAGTAACTGTTGAAGTCCTCGTCAACGGAGGAATTGCCGACGGCTTTGCCCAGCCACGCGGACGGATCCATCGTCCAGTGGGCCAGCGTGACATCGTTCACATCGGTGTTGTTGTCGGGCACGACGGCATTGCCCTGCCGGTTAATGCTGCCCAGACCCACGCCGATGGTGTAGACGGCGGCGGATTCGGCAGAGCCGGTGCCGTAATAATGCTTGGTGATGGCATCCTTGTAGTAGGCGGCGGTCAGTGCAGCAAGGAAACCGTTGCCGGCATAGGAGCTGCCGCCGGGGCCCTGACGGCTGCCGTCGGCATTCCACCACTCGTAGTCCTCTTCGGAATAGGTGGCAGCGCCGTCGGAAAGCACGATCAGAATGGGCATACGGGTGACGGGCTCGGTGATGCCGTCGCCGTTGGTGTCCAGCATGACGAAGGTATCATTGGCGGCCACGCCGGTCAGGATCCCGGCACCCTGCAGGATGCCGTCCTGAATGTTGGTGCCGCCGTCGGAGCCGTTGCGGCCGTTGCCGACCGAGCCGTTGGCGTAACGGCCGCGGATATTGCCGCTGCGGTCGTTGCTGTTGCTCCAGGTCAGATGCTGCGTGGCAGCCAGTCTGTTGCCGGAGTCCTCATAATGATACAGCGCCGACATGGTGGAAGCGCTGTCAGAAAAGCCCACCACGGCAATACGGTTGTACTCATTCATGGACAGGATGTTGGCAATGGCCGTGTTGGCGGCGTCCACCACCGCCTGCGCACGGCTGTTGTCCTCCTCCGCGTCGTACGCCATACTGCCGGAGGTATCCAGCACGAACACCACGTCCATCGGCACGGGAATACGGCTGGAGATGCCGTACATCTGCGAGGACTGGCTGATCGTTACAAGGAAATTATCCTCAGCGGGCAGCCAGGTGCCGTAGGTATCGCTTGCAGCAAGCTGCTCCGTCATATTGAACAGCTCGCTGCGCAGGCTCAGCGGCTCGGGATCCGAGGTGCCATCCACGACGCCGTCCGTGACGGACTTGCCCACGAGGATCTTACCGGCGTTCAGCGTGCTGCCAAGCACAGTGCTGCCGTTTATTTCTTCAAAAGCATCGCCGGGGCGGGTCAGCGTGGCGGGATCGTCCACCGTCTGAATCACGCCCAGCGCGCCGGTGTTCGCCGCCGAAGCCGCAGCCGCGGTCAACCCGTCCACCGGAAGCAGAACAAAGCCCATGGCCAACGCCACCAGCAGGGCCAGCGTTCTCTGCAGTTTCGTGTAGGTTTCTTTTTTCCTCATCGTTTGCCGAAACCTCCTTTCATTTTTGCCAAAAGCCGCACTGCACCAAAAGCGTGCAGTGGACTATGTTAATCATACCAACAACGGCCCAACAATTCAATCGGGGGGCTCCATTTTTTCACCATTTTTGTGTAGAAAAAAATTGTGCAAATTGCCCACAATTCAGCGGGATTTGTTTCACCGCTTGAAAACGTCCGTTCCGCGTCCGCGCAGCAGCGGCAAAAGATCCGGTATTTTTCCCTCTTTTACAGCAAAAAGGAGGCCGCACACGCAGCCTCCTTTTATATTGCAGATGTGCCCGGAATGCTTATTCCAGCAGTTCTTCCTCCACCGGCACCAGCTTGCCCAGCAGAACATAACGGGCTTCCTCGGTTTCGTAGGAGCAGGTGGAAAGCATCAGCAGGCGGCTGTCCTCTTCCCATGTGACGCCGCTGACAAAGGTGGAGTTGTTTTTGACGCGGGCGGCAAGGTCATCCCGTTCCTGCGCGGTGGCGGGGGCAACGTATACCTCGCTGTACGCGTTGGTCAGATATCCGCCGATCAGCTCCACTTTATAGGCCTGTTCCGGCGTGAAGTACCACATGACGGGGTGCTCGTCGTAATAGGCCTGCGATTTGTAGTCCAGCAGACTGCCGAACATGGTGTCGTCCTGCATGCTGTGGCCGTAGATGGTGGTGCACCAGTCGGTGGCGTCGGCGGCATTGCGGTAGTCCATAAACAGCGTTCC
>CAZYRD010000027.1:8693-19434 GCA_964649475.1 uncultured Faecalibacterium sp. | reverse complement strand
TTTTGCTGCCTTTAACGGTACAGTATTTGCGCTCACGCTTGCCGGTAATGGGGTAGCGTTCGCCCTCGACAACGTCCTGGTAACTTACAGCACCGTTCTTGCTGATTCTTTTTCTGGTGTGTCCTGTAGCCATAGTAATGGCCTCCTTTCTGTGATGTAAAAAGATAATATGTGTTTGAGAGCGGCGCTTTTTCGGGTCAGCTTAGCTCAACTGCGATACTGCCTTCTTTGGAGAGAAAGCGCCTGAGTTTGTCCTCGGACACCCGATACTGGCGTCCTACAAGGATGTAGTCGATGCCGGAATTCCTGATAAACGCTAACGCCGACTCATAGGAAATGTCGAAAATTACAGCAATATCCTTGGGCGTGAGCATCTTGACTGTTTTGACCGGCTCGGTGGGATCTGGCTTTCTGTGGAGTAATGTGATGGGCTGCATAGATAAGTTCTCCTGTTGATTATATAAATGGAAAATGGAACGATACGAAGTTGCCTCCTGCCTCAAAGGGCAGAATCATATCACTTCTTTAAGGAATTCTCTGCTTTGGAGCAGGAGGCAGGTTTTAGGCACATCTTTACGTACTCTCTTTTTTGCGGATAATCGTGATCTTGTTGTTTTTAGCGCCTGTATCGTCCAACAAGATGCGGAACCCCGCTTCCCTTAGAGGAGCCTCCAGTTGACTCAGCTTTTTGGCGAAAGTAGCGGCCGTTGGAGGTATAAGGCTTGCCTTTCCAGAGAATGAACGCTTCACCATGTTATATACTTCCGTTGAAGTACCTTCAAGCTTACGCTTGCCATAATGATCCATGGCTTCACCAACAGCCTCAATCAATGGCTCGCTGCCACGAGCTTTATCCATGGCAGCAGTATTCTCCGCAATCATTCTAGCGAAGTCAGCCTCTGTAATGCCCAGCGCAAGTGCAATCGCCAACATCTCTGTATAGGCATCTACCATTCGAGGCGGATTTTTCGGTGTTAGCCCCGGATATATCTTCATGGCTTGAGATAAGGTACTAAACACCTCATAGAGGATATAGGGCTTATCCACGGCAAAGGACTTTTCCAGCTGTGCCTGTGACTTTAACTCACTTGAACGAAGCTTTTTTAAGGCAAGAAATAAGGAACGTTCTGCCAAATCTGACTCACTTGGGGCAATATCTATGCCGTTGAGCACTATGACATTATTTACTGGAAGATAGACCATATCGGCGTCAAAAAATTTCTTTCTTCTTGCAACTGTGCCGCCAGTAACAGCCACGCAAAGTGTGTCAGAGTACTCTTTAGATATTGAACCTACATTGTCAAAAGAGCACAAATACTGATTCGACAGTAAGGTTTCGAGGTCGTCCAAGCTGGTAGGCATAAGAGATTTTACAGCGGGAGATGGATCAAGCAGTTCCCCTATGATATATGTGAGAACCGATTTGCCGCTTCCTCTCTCTGCCGATATAAACAGACTGTAATGTGCTTGATCACAAAATGCCTGAATCAGCCAAATCACAAACAGCTTAAAGCTATCTCCAGAAAGATTGACATAGGACTTGAGAAGCGAGAAAACATCACTTTTTCCACCAACCGGAGCGACCTGCGGGAGAGTTCCAGCCCTGTTAATGAATTTATGTATTTTCTTTGATGTAGTCTTTATGCCATGCTCGTTCACCTGCACAGCCTGCCGTTTTTTATCTGCAAGGAAGTACTCCATTCCTGTTGACAAATTTCCAGCAACCCTGTAACAAACCTTTATACGTTCATTTTCATCACGCTGACGCAGTATGTCATGCAGACGCCTTAAAACAGGAGCAACCGTCAACTCATCGTCTGTATCTGCCAACTCACAGTACATCAAACGAAGATACCCTTTGAATGTTTCTCCATCCATACTGCAAAACCAAGGCTGACCATTTAGCTTTGTAAATTCAGCATAGACAATACTACTATCGTACCAGTCCTCGTAGAGGACTACATTATCCATTATTTTACCGATTACTTCATAATCTATTTTCATCCTCAATTCCTTTCCTGATCTCACCAGCGGGAAAGGCAAACGTCTCTCCCGCTGGAATCGCGCTTATTCTTCCTCTGTTTCGTCCAGTTCCTGTTTGGGATGGTAAGGCAGACGCTTAACGATACTACCGATATCCGAACGGTCAGACCAGTACTCCAAATCAATCTTCTCCTTAACACCAATAGTCTCTCTGGGGTCTGCCCCCGGTTTGATTCCCGCCGCAGCCATTGCTTCATGGAATCTCTTCAAATACACAGTGTGTTCAGGGTAAGACTGCAGGATGTTATACTGGGCATCATCGTTCCAGATGCAATACGACACATCTAAAATTTTCACGCCTTTTTTCATGCGAACGTCGACCTTGTCGATTTCGCACAAATAGTAACCCGCCGGAACACGATCTGCCGTAGGAAACTCGTATGTATCAACTTCTACAGCGAACGCTGAAAACAGTGTCTCTTTGTTGTTTACGGCAGAGGCTTCTTCGGAGCTGCCGAGAAGATAGCCAAGCTTACTGTTGGTGGACATTTTGCTATGCATTTTTTCGGACATAGTCAGACTCTCCTTTACATATACTGGCAGTTTCACAAGCGGCAGCCCAAAGCCCGGGCAGTGGGTGGTCACTCGCAAAACACAGGGTTGTTAGTTCTTCGTGTCAGCTGATGATGTTACTATACAATATAAAAATTCCATTGTCACATCTATTATTCCGTGATAAAATACAATTATATTCCGTACGTGTTTCTTTGAGTTAGGCTTGGCTTGGAGATACAAACGAAAACTTTTTAGTAGGAGATAAAAAATGCCAGAAAAGCTACAGGTAACGTTCACGACAGACAATGATGACAAGGTCCTCTATATGATTTTGCGGCTGTTCTTTGGAAAGTACGATGAAGATAACGGGGGTAAAACAAACTACAGGCTGTCCGAATTTGAAACACAGGAGGCCATCAAGGATGCCATCAGAATCGCAAGTGAGGGTCGACACAATCCGGTTCAATCTGCTATTTCTAAGCAGCTTGCAAAGATAAAAGGGACACTCCTTCTGTATAACAATGGTGAATATCGCCTAAAGAAAGTAAACGGCTATTACAAAATTACAGACAGTAATGATTTTGTCGCCTCGGCCAGATATGACCTGACTGAGTATCGAAAGTACTTAAGTCGAGCAGCGTTTAGAAACAACATAAAGCAAACCCAAATATCTGCGCTATATGCGTTCAAACTTGATACTGATTTCGTCAGTGTAAGTAAGCTTAAAGACACTTTTCAAAGAGCATTAGGGGATTCATATTTTGAGATATTAGAATACGGCGACATATTGTTTTTACTATTAAATGCAAACAGTAAAAGAATCCTTGCTGACGCAAAATGGGTGAACGACTATTTCGCCAACTACGATGAATAGCCCCGTAATCTCTCTAAATACAGATATGAGCAACAAATAATTAAAGGACGCGACTGGCCACAAACGGCTACAGTCAGCGTCCTTTTTCTATATTGAAGGAAAGGGAGCAAGCCTGCACGATAAGATATAAGCTGACGTCCATGGATGCTTGTAACAGCGTGGAAATGGAACATTGAAAGGAGGTCTAATATGAGGTCGTACACACTGGCAGATAGAAAGGCTCGCATTGCAGTAGACCTGCAAGATTTTAAAGAGGAGATCGAGTCGGCTGTACGCGAGGTAATGCCAGATGCCTGTGTAGTTGTAGAAAAGCACAGCTACACCGTTTCCCCTGCGCCAAAGCAGGGGGACGCAGTTCGCATCGGGCGGAAGATCAGCCGGACAGCATTGGGCAAGTATTGCATCAAAATCCCGAAGCTGTTTTGCAGTGAAGAAGTCGAGAAAAAGGAGAAGAAAGCCAATGGAGCAGAACCAAAACAAGAGCGCATGGGTGGGCATCACTGAGATCGTCAACACATACCTGCCTATCAGTAAACGCAAGGCAAGAAAGTTTGTATCGCTGTATATGGATCCCAAGCGGATCGGTAACCGTATTTATGTGGAGCGTGAGAAGTTGGAAGAACTGTTGAGTAATCCGGACAGGGACCGTTTTCCCCTCAGTCTTTGAGGTGTAGGAGGGGAGATGATGAACAATCTGATTGCCGTTCTCTGTGTGGAGCCGAACAGGCATCCTTATGTTGCCTGCATTGATTCTAATTGGGATGTTGTCAAGCATTGTCTTGGGGACGGGTTAGGCTATCCTTACAATGGTCGCATCTGTCTGGGGGATGACGCTGTTATCCTTTACAATGAGCTTGCGCCGCTATCCGATCTGCAGGGTAATCGCAAAGTTGGCGATTACATCATTGCCGGGATTTTCTATATTACAGGCATGGACAATGGTAAGTTGGTATCCCTGTCTACACAGAACCTAAAGAAATATGCCTTGCATTTTTGGAATCCGGAGAGATACACATGGGCAGAGATTATAGATTCCTATTTTGATTCCTTTGTCGCTGGTATCGACAGCCTTGAACATCTGTAGAAAAGAGAAGTATGTCTATATATCTTAACTATGAAGAAGCGCATGGAGCAAACCGCCCCATGCGCTCATTTTTGTTGTTAGGAGGAAAACTATGCTTTACAAAATCGGTACTCTGGCAGAACTGAAAGCCATGAAACGAAACTTTCCAGAATGCGTAGCAATGGAGCTGACGCGGGATCTCGCGATACTCGATTGCGAGTACGGGGAAGACCGTGACATCCGTGAAGAAGGTGGGTATACGGTGGTCATCGAAACAGCCGAGGACTTAACGGAGCTGGAAAGGATCATCGACTTCACCCGTCACCCTTGCGAATGGGCCACCCGGTTAGGCAAGGATACCGGATGGGCCGCGATACTCTTTCTGCTTACCGATGATTACTCAATCATGGTATTTATGCCGGTGGATGTGATGCCGGATGTATTACTGAAAGATTTGGAGGATTAAAAAAATGAAGGTTACTCAAAGCATACTTACAACAAAGGCTGTTTTCTCAGACGACGGAACCAAGCGTTATCTGTTACAGAAATGCTGGGATGCCACGCTGCCGAAGCTTTGCGTCATCATGCTCTGTGCCGGTACAGCCGCCGAACACACACTCGATTCCACCAACCTGCTTGTACTTAACAACAGCGTTACCCTTGGCTATGGTACGGTGGATGTACTGAACCTGTTCAGCACGATCGGTGACTGCTCTCTGAAAGATGCTGAGGAGGAAGATCCGGAGAATATGGAGGCCATTCTTACCTCGGCAAAACAGGCCGACACGATCATCTTTTGTCCGGGTGTGGGCAAGGCCAGAAACAAAAATTTCATACTGAGGAGCAATCAGGTTCTTGAGGCGCTGCGTCCGTATGAATCCAAGCTGTATTGCCTGACAGATGCACATGGCCATGCAAGGCTCCAGCATCCGCTTTCCCCCGCGGTTCGTACATGGCATCTTTCTCCGTTCAAAGTAGCAGAGCTTCTTCCGCCCGACAAGGAAATCCAATCTGTTCCCCAAAAGGAAACCAAAGGAAAGACTCCGAAAGCCTCAAAGTCAAAGTAAAACAAAGCCTCCCTGCCTTTACCGGGCGGGGAGGCCTTACGAGAGGAACATAGAAAAAGGAGTTTGTGTGTTCCGGCTTATTTGACCGTATCAATCAATGTGCCAAATCCGATTGTTTTACCGTTTTCGACAATGCTGAAGCGTGCTCCTTTGATGATTCGTATCGCCTTTTTTATCTCTATAGTAACTCGCACATTATCTCCTGGATTGCAACACTCCACATCATTTGGTAGGATAATCGTTCCAGAAATACTCGGAGTCGATCTCCCAAAACTAATCATCGGCATATAGTAAGAAAAGAATGGGGTATGACGGCCACCGGCTTCTTTCGTAAAAGTAGCGATTTCACATATGAACTTATCTCCGGTAAGCATATCTCCATTCAGAGAAGTCTGCTCAACTTCATTTCGTACTGCATTTATTGCTGTATGAAGCGTTCCTTTGGATTCTGTTTTATCCTTTTTCACTGGAAGATTGCTGATATATTTAGCGACAAAATCTTCTTTGGTTTCTACATCTGCATCAAAGATTACGTTGGTGTTTATGTAGTTTGCATATGCCAACGTCCCCGGATAACAATAAAAGTTACCAATTTCTAACTCGACATCCTCTTTATTATTAGCGAGAGACATCGCCTCCAAGAAATCTTCGTCGCTGCAAATAGTGTAAAAATCATATGTTTGATTGTTTTGATTGCTAATCGCACCGGTATCTTTGTCAATGCGTGTTGTAATCTGAACTTTACTTTTCACTTTAATCTCGATTACCGTGTATGTTACCTCAACTGTTTTTTCCATTGTGTCGGAATACATAAGTTTTGCAAGAAATCCCTTTTCAGGTTTGGGTTCTGGATTGTTTACTTTTACCGGAATTTTTACCACAACACGTTTCTCTTCAACACTCACAATGTCAATGGGATGGATAATAGTGCCATTAATTTCTAAAAATGCCATGCTTCTTTCTCCTTATATGGTTCTGAAAAATTCAATTAAAAGTCATCTTCCGTTGTACTGTATGTCCCTGTCGCCAATACACTTGCGCTGATAGTTCCATCGGTCTCGTCAGTGATACTAATGTTAAAATAAAAATTAACGCTCTCGTCAGCATAACTATATATTCCCAAACAGATCTTACCTGCTTCCTCCGGCGTTATGCCTTTAGGAATTGTCAAATTGAGAAGCATACCCTGTGCAGCATGAGAAGAAGTGAGCAAAACATCATTAAACGCAGTTCGCCATCGTATCGCTTCATATCTGTTTTTTCCTGAAGCGGAAACGGTTGCAAAATGTAGGAGCCCGGGAATAGAAAGTACATGAATTATATTTTCCTTGTCAGCATTTACATAAGGGATAGTTACAGCTTTAATCAACCGATACACAGTGAAACAGCCAACCTGAACCATGCCATTTGGAGCACACTCGCCATCGTGAATCACTGATTCTCTCCATTTATGAAAAGCTTCCAGTTCCTGTATCGTGTCTCGACCGCTATATGTGGAAATGTAATGTTTTAACCAACCTGCATCAACTTCTTGCATATACTCTAGATCACATTCTGAGTGCAGAAGAACGGTTGCAGATGACTCAACCATATTAACGATTGTACTTTGTATAGCGCATTTATGTTTACGAGTCGTTTTCGAAGCGGGATTAACCATTACTCCCACAAGCGTGATTTTCATGTTCCGTATATATTGAGAAATCTGAAGGATAATTGAAGGATTTGCGAAATCCAGCGGATCAGCAATCAGAATTACAATATCTGTTTCGACACAAGCTTTTTCCAATTTTCTGTGGATACGATCAATTGCTTCAGATGGTAACAATTTTGTGCTAATCCGAAATTTCATATCTATACTAACAGCATCAAGCTCTGCTTGCGTGGAGCAAATAGCGGCACAACGGAAACAAGTGCTGTAAGAGTATATTTGGTTGATAACTGTTGTGCCATATTTACCCATACCAATTGTCAAAATATTCATTTACACCACCTCCTTTCAAGTCGGTTATTCTCGTTATGTCATGTTGAGTCTTTTTCAACGCTAACATCAGTAATGTCACTTTTCGTTGCGCTCGAATAATGTTTATGCCCGTTTCGACTTTGTGATAGTATTTTTACAGGCAATCCGCCTTCTAATCATCAACACTTTCCTTGATAATCCTCCGGACAGACTTCTCAGAATAGTTATACTTGATTGCCAACATCCGGATATTGTTTCCATCGTACTCCTGCACGATGATCTGCTTGATTTTTTCCGGGTTGAAAAAACGTACCGGAAAACTGATTTGCTGTCCCTTGAACATCTGATAGATGTTCATAGCTGTATCTACGCCTAACCTTTCGCTTATTTCCTTGTACACCGTATTGAGCAGTTCAGGATCGTTTACAGCCATCCGCATCACCTCTTTCGACAATTTTAGCGGATAGCATTGCGCAAGTAAAATCCCAAAGTCCTTGTATTTGTCCATCCTGTTCCTCCGAAAACAAAAGATCCTCTATGGACAGCAATGCTGCTGTACCATAGAGGTTAAGAAAATAATATTTATGTAGGAAATCTAAAAAAACAGAACGCAGTAAAACTGTACACCGCAGGACAAATGACCTTCGATTTTTCATCTCAGTGTACTATCGGTCGGTGCCGAAAAATATGTGAGTTTTCTTTTTCAGGGGGCTGCGAATTTTTCGTAGAGAATTGGGTGTTTGGATGTTCCGCAGTGTAGCTGCCGTCACTTAGTTCAATGCTTTTGAAAACTGTTTTTCCCGATCGGTTTTGGGAAACGATGTGATTTTTGCGCAAAGTTTCGGGTGCTTTGGGGAGCAACTGCAGGAACCGGCAAAATCGGAAATGTTGCGAAAGACGCTTTTCGGCCACTCGTCGGCATTTGGGCGGCGCGACGGACACAAAGCACCCCGAATTCCTTGTCTTTGCTTGGAGTTTCGGCTTCTCACTTATGGGCTCATAACCCGAAGGTCGTAGGTTCAAATCCTGCTCCCGCAACCACAAAGCCTTGAAATCTTCGGATTTCAAGGCTTCTTTCGTTGGTGGCAGGTTTCGGGAGAAACATCCCGCGGAGACGGCTGCTTCAGAAAAAATTTCTGACAGTTGTTTTTTGTGAAGCGTTGACTTTTTTGGTGGGATGTGCTATTACGTTGCTGAGGTGATTTTTATGGACAAGGTGGTTTTGTATGCAAAACAGGAACTTGAAAAATACCTTGCTGTGTTAGGCGTTGATGCGGAAATCGAGCTTCATCTTTTTGAGGAGCTGGGCATTGACGCGGCCGTCAAAGATCCGCATCTTGACGATGCGATCGCCATCAGGATTGCAGGCAAAAAAGGCTATATTGCAGGCATCAACCCCCGCAGCGTCCTGATCGGCGTTTACCGTCTGCTGGAAAGCTGGGGCATTGTCTGGCTGCGTCCCGGAAAAGACGGTACTTATATCCCTCCCGCTGCAGATCCCCGGGATGTTGATATTTTTGAAATTGCATCCAAACGTCACAGGACGATGTGCATCGAAGGTGCTGTGAGCCTTGAAAATGTACTCGATATGATCGAGTGGATGCCCAAAGCGGGATACAATGGGTATTACATCCAGTTTGAAGACGCCTATGCCTTTTTCGACAGATGGTATACGCATGAGAGCAGTACGGTGAAAGAACCGGAATATTTTGACCGTACCATGGCGGAACAGTTCGTTGAGATCATCGAAAAAGCCGTCAAGGACCGCGGCCTGCTGCTCATGCGGGTGGGCCATGGCTGGACCTGCAATCCGTTTGGTGTTACGGCAAACGGCTGGTACCAGATGAAAGAGGATGAGATCCCCCGGTCCTACAAGGATATCTGTGCCGAGCTGAACGGCAGGCGCGGCGTCTGGCACACGCCTCTTGAAACGGAGCTTTGCTATTCCAATCCGTATGTCCGGAAAACCATGGTCGATGCGGTGGTCGATTACGCCAAAAAGCATCCGCAGACGGATGTCATCCATTTCTGGCTGTCCGACGGCTTCAACAACAACTGTGAATGCCCGGAATGCACAAAATACCGGTTTTCTGACTATATGGTCATGCTGCTGAACCAGGTCACCACGCGGTTCAGGGAAGAAAACATCAAAACGCAGGTGGTTTTCAGCACCGGCGGCAACAAGATGTATCCGCCCATTCACGAGCACATCGAGCATCCCGAGCTGACCATGCTGCAGTTTGCACCCTCGTCAAGAACATACGCCGTGCCGTTCCCTGCCGAGTATACCGTCAAAGAGATCGGCGAGTACAGGGTGAACCGGTACAAACGGCCCCATTCCGTCGAAGAGCTGCTCGCTTACCTGTACAACTGGAAAAAGCAGTACACGGGCGATGTCGTTGCTTTTGAATACCATCTGGTATGGGATCATTTCATCGAGGCAAGCGGCGAGGGCATTGCGAAAGTCCTGTATGAGGATGTCCGCAGTTTTGACAGTCTGGGGATCAACAATTTTATCAGCTGTCAGGTACAGCGCAACGCGTTTCCCACCTCCATCGCCATGACCGTTTTGGGGAAGACTTTGTGGAACAGCAATGTCGATTATGAAGAGATCCGAAAACAGGTTTACGCTGCCTCCTTCGGCGAAGAACATTACGATCGGATGTGTGAGTACTTCGGTGCGATCGCAAAAGCTTTTTATCTGGGAGATATGCGCAGTCATCTTCCCACCCCGAAAGAGGAATTCAAGGCCAGCGTTTATGATGCCATTCAGAAGATGGAGGCAATGATCCCCGTCGCAAAGGCAAACAGCGAAAGCGAAGGCGATGCCTGCCGCAAAAAAAGCTGGCTGCTTGTGTATCATCATGCACGCATCTACGCGCTGCTTGCAAAAGCGACCGCCAAGCATTTGAACGGTGACCTTATGGCAAGCGAGACCCTGCGTCAGGCTTCCGTTCACACCGCATGGGAATGCGAGGATGAAATCCAGGATTCTTTCGACTGCTATTTTTATGAGGCGGTCACCCGTTCAAGGATCAATCTTGACGGGATCGAAAATGTTGTGGAAACGAAAAAGGCGGATGCGGAAAAACGGCAGTAAAGCCTGCCGCAGGCAAGGTTTCGTTCCATGTATGAAGCCCGATGAGATTTGTCGGAGTTGCCGCGGTTTGCGGCAACTCCTGTCTGCCGCGGTTTGCGGCAACTCCTGTCTGCCGCGGTTTGCGGCAACTCCTGTCTGC
>CAZYRD010000027.1:0-8593 GCA_964649475.1 uncultured Faecalibacterium sp. | reverse complement strand
CGCGGTTTGCGGCAGCTCCTCTTTTTTTGTGCGGTGTGTTGAAAAAACGCCCCCGGCGCCGGACGGCGTCGGGGGCGGCTGTTCTGTTTGAGTATGGGGGATGAAGAGGCGGTGCCGCAGACGTTTTGCCGCACCGGCGCTTATTTGCGGGTCTCGACCGAAACGGAGTCGATGCCGCTTTCAATAAAGACGTAGTCGTCGCTCCACTCGTCGCCCTGCGTGGTGAAGTGCATGGGGCCGGTGGCTTCGATGACGGCGGGCACCATGTGCAGCGGGCCGAAGGTGTTGCGGCGGGTGCCCACCAGCGTCAGCTGTACGTCGGCGCCGGCGCGTACAGCGGCGGTGATGTCGGCCTCCACCGGATCCCAGCCGATGCGGGTGACGCCCTCCGGCGTTTCCACACGAAGCAGTGCGCCGTGAAAGACGCCCGGCTTCAGGAATACGCAGGCCTCCGGGTCGGCCTTGCCCCACAGGCTGCCGGGCAGGGTGTAGGTCAGACCGCCGGTGTAGAAGGGCAGGCCCTGCTCCTTCAGGCTGCCGAAGCTCAGGGTCTCGGGCAGGGTGGTCAGGGCGGCGCTGTGTCCGTCCGTCCGCACGCCGAAATCACCCAGCAGGTACAGCGCTTCGACGTTGGAGTTGCGGGTGAAGGTGGTGGTGACGGTGATGGTGTTGACGCCCTCCTTCAGCACGCCGGCGGGGATGGTCATCCGCTTGAAGCAGACGTCCACCCAGAAGCCGCCGTCCGTATCGGGGGAAACGGGCACGCCGTTGACGGCGTAGTGCATCACGTCGGGACGCTCCGCCGCCAGCGTGACGGGGGCGGCGGGCAGGGTCTCGACGGTAAAGCTGTACTCCAGCTCCAGACGGCCGTACTCCTGCTTGTGGTGCAGCTTGCTGAACCAGGGCTGCAGCATTTCGCCGCCGCGGTGTTCAATGCCGATGGCGTCGCGCACCGCATCGTCCACCTTCAGCACTTCGGCGGCGGGGTTCCATTCGCCGCCCTCCCAGCGCCAGCGGGCAAAGTCCAGTGTGCAGACGTTTTCTTCGTCAAGCTTGTAGGCGTAGCCGCCGCAGGGCAGCGCCACGCTGCCAATGATGTTTTTGGCGGCGGGGCAGGCGGGCAGGGGCTGAGATTCGGGGCTGAACACAAAGGCGCAGGTGCCGCCGGCCTCCAGAGAGACGGGCAGACTGTACCGACCGTTTCCGGTGCGGCACAGGGCGGCGGCGTCATACCGTGCGCCGGTGACCATATCCCACAGCTGGGGCTGCAGGCCGTCGGGCAGGGCCAGCGTCAGCGTCAGGCCGGGACGGGCGGCGTCACGGTCGGTGTTCAGCACCACGGCGGCATACTTGCCGTCGGGATGGCGGCGCACCTGTACGAACACATCCTGTGCGCCTTCGCCGGTGACGGAAGCGTATTTTTCGCTGCCGGCGCGTACCGCGGCGGCAAGAGCGTCTGCCTCAAAGGGCACGCAGGTGCAGCCTTCGGCCAGCGCGGCAATGGCGGCGCAGGGCTCGGCGTCCACCATGGCGGGCAGCTTGCCCGCAAAGACGATCCTGCCGCCCGCAGCGGCAAATTTCTGCAGCAGTGCAAGGGTGGTGGGGCGCACGGTGAGCATGCCGCTTACCACGACGGTGCGGTAGCGCATTTCGCCCACGCGCAGCACGGGCTTGCCGTCCGCGCCGGTCTCCACCGCGGCCATGCGGGACATCATCTCCTCCTCGCCGTAGTCGAAGTCGATGTGATTGCCGGTGAGATAATGGAACAGGCGGCGGTAGTTTTCTTCGTATTCTTCAATGGCGGGATCGACGTTGTTGATCCATTTGGCCCAGCCCAGATGGGCCAGCGCCCAGACGCTTTCGATGGGGTTCATCACCAGCACGTCGCATTCCGGCGCGGCGGACATCAGCACGCCGAAGCGGGCGAAGTAATCCTCCACCAGCGGGTAATCCTTATACCACGCGGACTGGTGCAGGATGCTGGCGGGATAGTCGCGCTTGGACTGGCCCTCCATGGTGTACCACGACAGGTGCGGGCAGCGAAGGTTGATGCCGAACAGCGCCTGCCAGTCGCCCACGTTTTTGTGCCCGCGGAAGTCGAACTCCCAGCCGGTGCAGCCGTACAGCTCGCTGAGCATCCACGGCTTGCCCAGCTGGCGGCAGCTGCTGGCCAGCTGCTTCACGATCCAGTAGCAGCGGTTGCCGGCGGTCAGCACGTCCACGCCGGGAACGCCCTCGTACTGGTAAAAACGCATCAGCGAGCCCTCCGGCACCGTCTGGTTGGAGAGGGAATCCTCATGCAGGACGTGACCGGTCAGGTGGATGCCGTGCTCCTTGCACCAGTCGTCGATGGGCTTGGCGAAGCGCTCAAGGAACAGCTCGTCCGCCAGATCAAAATAATGCAGGCGGAACGGCTCGGCCGCGGCGCCCTGCCAGCGGTAGAAAAGCCGGGGCAGCAGCGGCAGCGGATCGGCGCCGTAGCGCTTTTCGTACTCGGCAAACAGGTCGTCCGTCCACGCCATCTTGCAGGTGCGGGTGCCGTCCTCCAGCGTGCGCAGGTCGTCCATGGCGTGGCCGCGGTGGGGTTCGTCGGTGAACACGCCGTAAATGCTGCTGCCCATGCGGTCGCCGCAGCGTTTGGCGTATTCCTCGTGGGTCAGCTCGATAAAGCGGCGGGTGGCCTTTTCGCTCATGGTGTCGATGTAGGTGGTGCCGTTGTAGCCGCTGGAGCATTCGTCCGGCACGACGGTGAAGCGCAGTGCCTTCCAGCTGCCGGGTCTCTGCTGCGGGTTGGCGGTCATCAGCGGGGCGATCTCTTCGGCGCAGGCGATGGGCTGGGCGAACCACAGCGAAAGTCCGTCCTCATCCACATAGCCGAGCCACGCGGCGATGTCCGCTTCGGCAGGGGCGAAAGCGTCGGGATCGCTCTCCACCAGCATCAGGGATTTCATCCGGTACTGCGGGTCGACGGTCACCTTGCCGCCGGCGGAGCCGGAGGGCCAGCGGTCCTCATCGTACAGCCAGCTTTCCATGCCCAGCTCTTCGGTGGCGTCGGTGACGGCGTTGATCAGCTCAAACCATTCCTCGCCCAGATATTCGGTGGCAAGGCCGGAGCGGGAGTGCATAAAGTGGCCGCCCCAGCCCATCTCCTTCATCACGCTGACCTGACGGATCAGCTCATCCTTTTCCAGCTCGCCGTTCCAGCTCCAGAAGGGCTTGGCGCGCCACTCGCTGCCCGGTGCGGCAAACATCTGTTCCAGTGTCTGTTTTTCTTTTTCCATTGTACATATCCTTTCCTGTGGTAAAGGCATCGAAAAAAACGATGCGGTCGTTCATTCGTATATTACCATATTGCGCCGAAAAACCGCAACTGTTGGATGTATCAAAATTTGCCGTGACAAACTGTGTAAAGTGTGCTATATTGTGTTACAGAGGCCTGGGCGCAGGCCGTCTGCACGAAAGGAGGATCTTTTCCATGATCCGCAAAGCCAGTGTTTCCACCGTCGCCGGTATGATGGGCGGCAAGGGCAGCATCGAGATCCGCGAGATCCTGCCGAAAAACGAGCTGATGGGCCACGGCACCCTGTACGCCCATGTGGTCATTCATCCCCACAGCAGCATCGGCTACCACCGGCACATCGGCAACACCGAGCCGTATTATATTCTCTCCGGCCACGGCGTTTTTGAGGACAACGACCACGCACAGACCGAGGTCGGCCCCGGCGACGTGTGTCTGATCCGCTGCGGCGAGAGCCACGGTCTGGACAATCCGCACGATCAGCCGCTGGAGATCATGGCGCTGGTGCTGAACATGGCGTGACGCCCGAGACGGGGGAGCTTTGATTTTTTGTAAAAACAATGCCGCTTTCCGGCGGTATTTGGGGAAAGAAAGGAAAGTAGATCATGAACGAAAAATGGGATCTGAGTATTCTGTACACCGGGTTTGACGACCCCGCGCTGGCCGCGGACATCGCCGCGCTGGACGGCTGCGTTGCCGCCGCCAACGAGCTTGCCGCCAAGGCGGACGATATGCCCCATGCCGAGCTGCTGCGTGCCTACATCGACCACAGCGAAAAGCAGAGCCTGCTGGCCGGCAAGCTGTACATCTATGCCATGCTGCGTTACTCCGGCAACACCACCGACAACGAGGCCTCCAGCATGACCGGCCGCCTGATGGCAAAAATGAGCGCCACCGCCGCTGCCGAAGCCAAGCTGTCCCACGTCATCGCCGGGTATGGGGATCTGGACGAGCTGATCGCCGCCGACGAAAAGCTGTCCGCCCACCGCTACCTGCTCACCAACATCCGCCGCGACAGCAAGTACCTGCTTTCCGAGCGGGAGGAGGAGCTGTTTGCCCGCATGAACATTTCCGGCGCTTCCGCGTGGGATGACCTGCAGAGCAGCCTGACCTCCACCGTCACGGTGGACTACCGCGGCGAGACCATCAACCTGTCCACCGCACGCAATCTGGCCTACGACGCCGACCCCGCCGTGCGCAGAGACGCTTTTGAAGCCGAGCTGGCCTGCTACGACAAGATCCGCGACTCCGTCGCCTTTGCGCTGAACAGCATCAAGCTGCAGGTGCTCAACGAGTGCGAGCTGCGCGGCTACGAGTCTCCGCTGGCAAAGTCCCTGTACACCGCCCGCATGAAGCGCGAGACGCTGGACGCCCTGCTGGGCGCCATGCAGGAGTATCTGCCCAAGTTCTGGCAGTACCTGCGCGCCAAGGCAAAGGCGCTGGGCTACGAGGGCGGCCTGCCCTGGTACGAGCTGTTTGCACCCATGGGCAAGAGCGATAAAAAGTATACCGTCGAGGACGCCCGCGACTACCTGCTGGGCGTTTTCGGCAAGTTTGACACCGACCTGCACGACATGGTCGCCCGTGCCTTCAACGAGGCGTGGATCGACTTCTACCCCCGTGCCGGCAAGGTGGGCGGCGCCTTCGACTGCGGCGTGCCCTCCGCCTGCCAGAGCCGCGTGCTCACCAACTTCGACGGCGCCTTCGGCGACGTGGTCACTCTCGCGCACGAGCTGGGCCACTCCTTCCACGACCAGCAGGTGTTCACCCACTCCGTGCTGAATCAGGACTACTCCATGCCCGTGGCCGAGACCGCTTCCACCTTCAACGAAGTGGTGGTCATGAACACCGCCATCGCCGAGGCCACCGACAAGCAGGAGAAGCTGGCGCTCATCGAAAACCAGCTGCAGGATGCCACCCAGATCATCTGCGACATCTACTCCCGCTATCTGTTCGAGACCTCCGTCTTTGAAAACCGTCCCAACGAGTTTCTGTCCGCCGACCGTATGTGCGAGCTGATGCTCACCGCTCAGAAGACCGCCTACGGCGATGGTCTGGACCACGACTGCCTGCACCCCTACATGTGGCTGTGCAAGGGCCACTACTACAGCGGCAGCCTCAGCTTCTACAACTTCCCGTACGCCTTCGGCGGCCTGTTCGCCCGCGGCCTGTACGCCAAGTACCAGCAGGAGGGGCCTTCTTTCGTGCCCACCTACAAGGCTCTGCTGCACGCCACCAGCGTCAATGACGTGGAGGACTGCGCAAAGATCGCCGGCATCGACCTGACCGACAAGGACTTCTGGCGAGCCGGCCTGCAGGTCATCGCCGACGAGATCGACGAGTTTTGCGCCCTGGTCGGGGAGTAAAACCCGTTAACAGCAAAACGATGGGTGGCATATTGCGGCGGGCGGGTTTGTCCGGCCGCCCGCCGGTTTGCAAAAGGAGATGTGAAATGGAGAAAGTATCGATCGACGGCGGCAACGCCTTCTGTCCGCAGGCACTGTATCTCTACGGTACCCGCCGCGAGGACGGCACGCCCAACTACGGCCTGTTCTGCTGGTGCGCGTACTGCGCCGGAAACGGCGGCATGAAATTTGTCGCCTGCATTGGGGAGGACAAGCTCACTCGTGACCTCATCCGCAAAAACGGCGTGTTCTCGGCCACAGCCGTCACGCAGCCGCTGCTTGCCGCGGCGGACTGGTGCGGCACCCACCCGGGCTACCAATACGGCAAGGCGGAGGCCGTTCCCTCCGCAGGCGGCGCGAAGCTGGATGTTCCCGTGCCGGTGGACAGTGCCTGGACGCTGGAGCTGCGCGTGGAGGAAACGCTGCGTCTGCAGACCGAAAAGAACAGCGAGATCTATATCTGCGGCATCGAAAATGTGCTGGCGGACCCGCGTCTGGCCGGGTCGGAACTTTCCTTTGAAGAAAAGCTGGCGCTGCTGCAGCCGGTGGTCACGTTGGATTGCCAGTACGTTCCCGTACAGCCTGTCACTCTGGGCGGCTGGGGCCGGATGAAGGAGAAATAATATACTTTTGGTAATCTTGCGCCAAATTTCAACAAAAAACAGGCTTATCCGCACCGGAAAAGCCTGTTTTTCTGTGATTTGATATGGATAAACTCTTAAAAGCGGCTTTTTTTTGCCTCAGTGGCACGGGCTTTGTGCCAGATGAAAGCCAGGCCTTTCAGTACCAGCGCAGGGTCGTGGTGCATGGCGTGGCGGCAGTGCGGGGCAAGCGTTCCGCTCAGACCGCCGGTGGCCACGATGGAAGCGGGCTGGCCGCCCAGTGTTTCGGCAAAGCGATCCAGAATGCCGTCCACGGCGCCCGCTGCGCCCCACAGAATGCCGGCGCGCATGCAGTCCGCCGTGTTGGTGGGAATCGCCTTGACCGGCGGGGTCAGCTCGGTGCGGGGCAGCAGCGCCGCATGCTTGGAAAGCGCTTCCAGCGAGATGCCCGCGCCGGGCAGAATGCAGCCGCCGGTAAAACGGCCTTTTTCATCTACCAGCATAACGGTGGTGGCGGTGCCCATGTCCACAATGACGCAGGGCAGCGGATACAGCTGTTTTGCCGCCACCGCGCCGGCCACAAGGTCGGCGGCAATGGTGCCGGGGTCGTCGATGGCGATGTGCAGGCCGGTCCTGACGCCCGCGCCCACGCAAAGCGGCGCGTGGCCGCACACCAGTTTTGCGGCATCTTTGACGGCTTCCGTCACCGGAGGCACCACGCTGGAAAGCGCAGCGCCCTCAAAACCGGCGGGGTCGATGCCAGCCAGCTCCAGCACCTGCTTGATCTTGGCGGCGTAGCCGTAGCCGGTCTCGGTGTGATCGGTGGCGATCTGTAAGATCTCCGTCACGCTGCCTGCGGCGTCCGCACCGCCGAAGGAGATATGGGTGTTCCCGATGTCAATGGTAAGGATCACGCGGCGCACCTCCTGCTGCACAGAAAATCATTTCTTTTTGCCAAGGCTGATCAGCCGCACAACGGCAGGGTTCAGCACCACGTTGATGACGAATTCGATGATGAAGTTGATGCCCACAAGGCCGCCGACGATATACGCACCGACGCTTTCAAAGCCAAGGGCGGCGGCCCACTGGGTGATGGTGGGCATAAAGAACAGCTTGCAGCCGAGGAGGAACACGCCGGTGTTGGCAATGGGGCAAAGCGCACCGGCGACGGCCACCGCAAGGGTGACGCTCTTTTTCTCCAGAAGCTTGTAGGCCGCCCCGGAAACAAGGCCGGCGGCAGCGCCCTTGCACAGCACCGTCAGTACGGTGCCCAGAGGATGCACCACCATAAAGGAGGCGGCGTCGCCGGAGATGAGCACGGCAAAGCCGAACACAAGGCCAAGCCACACGCCCGCGCCCACGCCGTACAGTGCTGCGCCCACGACGACGGGGATCAGCACCAGCGTGATGGAGAAGGTCCCGAACCGCAGCGCCATGCTGATGAGCTGCAGCACGATGACGATGGCCGTAAACAGGCCAATGCCCACAACGTTTTTGGTGTTTGTCTTTCGCATGATGAAAAATCCTTTCTGCTGCCGTTCCGGTCAGTACCGGATATAGCGCAACTGCATCATAGCACGATTTCGGGATCTTTGCAAGGCAGACCGAGGTCAAAACCCTCTTTTGAAAAAAACTTTCAAAAAAAGATGCGGTAAAACAACTGTTTGACGATTATTTGTTTGGCAATTACAGGAAACTATGATATAATATAAAAGATTAGGCCCAACGGGCCGCCTGTGATACAGAAGGAGAGGATCTTTTTTGCTGGAAGTTAAAAATCTGGCCTTTTCCGTCGAGGATGAAAAAGGCTGTCAGAACATACTGAACGATCTGTCGCTGATCATTCCCACCGGCAGTCTGGTGGTGGTCACCGGACCCAACGGCGGCGGCAAAACAACGCTTGCCAAGGCCATCATGGGCCTTATTCCGCTGACGGGCGGGCAGATCCTGTACAACGGCACCGACATCACCAACATGACCATCACCGAGCGCGCCCGCCTTGGCATCGGCTACGGCTTTCAGCAGCCGCCGCGCTTCAAGGGCATCCGCGTGCGGGATCTGATGGATCTTGCTGCCGGGCGTAAGCTGAGCCACGGCGAGTGCTGCACCTATCTGACCGAGGTGGGCCTGTGTGCCAAGGATTATCTGGACCGCGAGGTGGACACCAGTCTGTCCGGAGGCGAGGTCAAGCGTATCGAGATCGCCAGCGTGCTTGCCCGCGGCAGCGAGCTGATGATCTTTGACGAGCCGGAGGCCGGCATCGACCTGTGGAGCTTTTCCCGCCTGAC
>CAZYRD010000026.1:0-19896 GCA_964649475.1 uncultured Faecalibacterium sp. | reverse complement strand
TGGTCGGCCAGATGGTGGATTTTTTCTTCATAGGTCTGAATTTCCGTCGCCTGATCCTGCAGGGTCTTGAGCTTCTTGTTCAGTTTCACTCGCTCACTGGTGGAAGCGGATGCAATGCGCTGCTCGATGTCTGCAATGGCGGTGCGGTAACGGCTCTGCTGCTCATGCACGTAGTCGGTACGCATACGGGCGATGGTATCCGGCTGGTAACGGTGCATATAGACCAGTGCCTTAAAGCCGTTCTTCTTGCCGGAATCAAAGAGCCAGTAAATCGGACGCTTCTGGTAAATCTTCAGATGGTCGGCATAGAAGTCATTCAGGAAGTAATTACGGATAACTTCTACAGGCTGTCCACTGCCACCAAGGGCCTCGGCGATGAAGCGCAGATTTTCATCTCTGGTCTCCTTACCGTATACAACTTCGATAAATCGCACGAAGCGACCCACAATATCATCTGGAAAGTATTCATCATCGCAAATCGGGATGATGTTATCCTTATCGGCCTTAAAGGTCACATACTTGGAGTCATCCCATTCACCACCGGCATAGGCAAGGCCCTCCACATCCAGAGAGTAACGACCGAACATACAGCCGACGGCATAAGAAACCAGACTCTTAATGTCACGCTTCTTGTCAGCCAAGCGGACGGTTACATCATCATCTGCCACATCTGGTGTCAGCTCATCCTGCAAGCCGTAGATATCGATGAAGATTCGATTCAGTTCTTCTTCATTCTCTTTCAAAGAATCAAAGCGAAGTTTGCAGGCTTGTTCCCACTGTTCATAGTGCCATGCCAACTGGCTGAATTTGGCCACTCTTGTATCCGCAAACTGCGAGTTACGCTGCTCTGCCCATTCACGAGAAGTAGGAACAAGCGGATGCTTGCGGAAGTCCCACGAGGTTTCAAAGGAATCCCATTCTTCCTGAGCTTTGCATATATTCTGGTTGACCAGTAGGTCTACTCTCTCTTTTTGGTCAGCTGCAATCAAAATAGGCATTTTGGCCACATCGCCAACTTGGAAAGTCAATGTTGGATTCAGGATGTTTAAGGTGTAACTTGCAACAACGCTGCATAGCAAGCCAGCATAATATCCAAGCAATTCTTCGTTGTCAGGGAAAAACATCGGTGCTGCCGTGTCAAAAATCAGATTTTTACACATTCTCACACCAAAATTCGAGCTACTAATGCGAGACCACGCTAAACCATCTGAAAAATATTTGTCTTCACTCGTTATTTTCCAGCCAAGATCATCACCAAGTTGAGGATATACCCTTCGAGTGTTTTCCTTAATCTCAAATCCATCATTTTCCCAATTGACAAAATATTCAAGATTGCCATACCATTTTCTAAATTCTCCACCCTTGTTATAGGGGAACCACTTAGCACCGGATTCCTCCGCTTCTTTAGCAGAAGCTGCACATGTATTTGCTTTCGTATGATCTATTTCATACCAGAACCTTAAAAATCTATTATTGTCACCGGTACGCATACCTAATGTAGCTCGGCCTTTTTCTTTCAATGTGCTCTCATTTTCGAAGCAATCTCGCAAGCTATCATTAATCCAATAGGCCACCGGTGATCCGGGTATTTTTGAGTAATCACTCTGTTTGGCAGTAAAACGATTTTCACCAGTAAGAAACATCGCTTCTTTTCCGTGCTGTGTGTTTGGCTCAACAAGACGACAATAGGACCCACTATAATCGAAAATATTGCTATTTCGTATCACAAAGCTGGTAGTTTGTACTACTTCACCACCTATTTCCTCAAAAGCCCTTGCTCCCAGATGAGCCATATTGATGGTATCAAATGTAAGAAGCTTGCTACGCAGCTTTTCATAACTTGATAAGAACATCCACGCATGTTGGGTAATCATGGCACGGAAACCATTCTTTTTTGCCATTTTTCCACATTTTTCGATAAACACAGCAAACAAGTCTGCTTTGCTATCGGGATAGTTTATTTTCACGTATTCAGCAATGCTTGGTCCCATTCCACCTGCACCCATGTATGGAGGATTGGTGACAACTATGTCATATTTCTGGCTCATTACATCCGCTTGTCTCACAAGGGGAAGAATGGTGCTTAATACTATTTCTCGACTCATGTCGATATCATCAAGCACTTCATTAAAACGAGCATACAGTGCATCAAAGTTCACCGGTGTAATATTCAGAATGGAGCCATACTCCTTGGCATCATGCAATTCCCTGACAATGCTTTCCATAGCGCTTTTCAACTTCGTATCGCCGTTCACAAAATAATCCAGCGCATAACGATCAACACCGTTGCTCTCGACGATTTCATGCACATGAGGCTGTGGAACATCAGGATTTCCATCTTCATCCTTGCGGGTCAAGAAACGGCGGTCATACTGACGGGCCTTCATCATTACAGAGAAGTATGCCAACTGTGCAGCACGATCATCGATATCCAAGCCGAAGATGTTGTTCTCCACAATGCTACGAACTGCCTCACGGGTAGTATAGCCGTAGGCTTCATAAATCTGCATCAGAACATCAAACATATAGGCAAGTATATGTCCGCTGCCGGAACATGGATCGATGCACTTAATTTTCTCCGGTGTAATGGAAGCATATTCCTTACGAATTACTGCAAGCTGAGTTTGAACTTCTGGCTCCTGCTCTGCTTCATCCAGATAATACTTCCACTCAGATTTTAGAGCGTCATTAGGATGACCCTCGACCCACAGACGGCCCAGAGAGTTTTCAACCATATAACGAACAATCCAGTCAGGCGTAAACAGCTGAGTGGCCGCAGGAATGTTTTCTTTTGTGATTTTTACGTTCTTTTTCAGTGCAGCAAAGACATCGTCTTTCTTCTCAGAGTTGTAATACTGATACAGCCAGCCGATAATCTGGACAGCGTCCTTCCAGTCATCTTCGGGAATCAGCTCGATCATCTGCTGAATAGCACTGCCATCACGGAGGAGATTGTCCGGGAACAGCAGCTCGGTATAGTCAGCAATACGCTGGAACATACCCGGCAAAATCAGACTGAGGGCATTGCACTGAACGATGACCAGATACTTAAACAGGGTATCGTCGTCGTTGGCATCCTTCAGGGCATAGACCTTTTCCATGTCCAGACCATCCAATTCCAGATTGATGGCTTCGGCAAGAATCTGAGGCTTGAAGTTATTATCCTCGTCAGTGAACACACGCACGTGACTTGGCAGATAACCATTAACCTCCATAAAGCGCAGCGCAGAGAAACGGTTAAACCATGTATAGGCTACTTCTTCCATAACCTGCTCATAGCCCTTCTTATTGATCTGCTCAATCAGGGCTTTGCGCTGTTTGATTTCATCATTGGACAGAACAACACCGTTCACGCTGGTAGCGCTGGCCGGTACGATGTCCTTATCCGTTATTCCATATTGAAGCGCCTTCTGGGAGACACGGGAGATTAACTCCCGTCTTGCCCAGACTGCGTATTTTTTTATTGCATTCTTATCCATAGCGTTCTCCTTATTTCAGGTGGATACCATCGCAGTTCTTCAGGAGCTGCTTCAGGCTTTCACGCATCTTCTCTACATAATCGTCAATTTCAGCTTCGCTTTCCAGACGCTTCGCCGGGAAGACGATGGAACGATTGAGGGACTTATAAACTTTCTTCGGTGCAGGCGGTGTTACCGTTGTGGTGCCGCCACCGTTGTTGGAAGGCGGAGTCACCGGCTTTACAGGAGTAGGCCGCTGAGCCTGTTCCAACTTGTCCACGGTATCATCCTTGTACTGCAGCATCGGAGGCAGAAGGCCATCCAGCAGGGCCAGAGAACGAAGCTCGGCAATCTGCTGCTTCTTCTGCGCATAGAAGTTGTCAGCGACACTGATGATATTCTTGAACTCCGAGTTCACGCCTGCTGCCGTGTGGATTGCCTCCATGCACTGGCGCACGATTTCCAACAGCTCACTGCGCTTTGCAGCCAGCAGTCGATCGTGGCCCTCGTGGACCTTATCCATCAGGCCGTTCAGTTCAGGAATGCGCTTATAGTCAAACTTGCCGCCGGTACCCAAGACGCAGATCAGGCGAATCTGATTCAGGGCCGTGTTTGCCTCCGGCTCATGAGACAGGTAATCCAGCTCATGGCGCAGGTCGGATTCCAGCTTAATTGCTGCATCGAACACAGTCACCTGATTCTTGAAGAAACCTTCTACTCGGCCCATCTGGTCCTTATTGTCGTAAAGGTCATCCTGCTTCTTAATCACACGGTCGATCAGGGCGATGTTATCCTTCTGTTGGGAGAGGACATCGTCCATCAGAGAAATGGCTCTCTGCACCAATGCACGATCAGGATACTTCTTGCCACCGTCGTAACGAGCATTCAGTTCAACATAGTGAGCTTTCTGCGCACTGAAGCGGTCAATGATAAAGGCAATCAGGCCGTCTTCATCATCCGGCACATCCATAACATCGAAGTATTCACGAAGAAACTCTTTGACTTCCTTCATCTTAGTGATGGAAACAACCTGACGCTTGGAAATGCTGGTTTTGCCAATTTCACTCTTCTTACGGAGCATATCCGGCAGTTTTGGATTGTTCGGCTGGATTGTGGTGCCAGCGTACTTGATGGTAACCTTCTGCTCGAAAATCAGTCTGGCAGCAACGGCAGCAATGTCGATTTCACGCCAGCCATAAGGGATGGCCTGATAACGGCTCTGCACATCGGCCATAGAGGTTGGCAGATTCTTTCTGTGCTGCACTTCCAGATATTCTTCCATCTTGGCAGCAGCATCACGGTTAGGCTCCAGACCCGGCAGCGCCTGCTCGGTACCCAGAAGGATAGCGAGGATGTCTGCATCGGTTTCTGCATTGTGGGTAATCAGGTCCAGTTCACTGTAAACATGAGAAACCAGATACTCCAGTGCCTGATCAATCTTGGCCTTTGCATCACCGGCCTTGATTTCAATATGCTCACCGGCAACATAGAACTCGGCATTGATGATTGCCTTCTTCAGTTCCTCAGTAGCGGATGCCTCCAGACGGGTAGCCTCGTCCTGCTGGTCACGGATAATATCCTGCACAGACTTAGGAAGCTGGGCCACATTGCGCTGTTTCACATACTTGCGGATCTTCATGGCCTGTTCCAGCGCATTATAATAATCGGTTTCTGCAAGCACGGCGATGGCCTGTCCGTGGGACTCGGTCATCAGACGAAGCTGGGATTTCTCGGTGCCATCGGTAGCCACAGTCAGGAACTTCAGACGCATACCGCCGGTGATAGCACCAACGGAAACGCCATCAACCATCTGGTCGAATGCGAAGTCATACTTGCCATAGCGATATTTCTTAGTTGTATAGATGTCAGCGAAAATCATCTGTGCGATACGCTCAACGATGGCAGCGGTATCAACAGAGGTCTCGTTGCGAATGGCTCTCTGGATATCCTGTTCCTCATCAGTCAGGAAGTTATAGGTTTCACCAGTTCTGCCGATATAGTTCTGACTCAGGAGACGATTCAGAGATTCACGAACGGTCTCACGCAGAGTAATCTTATCCACACGGATATCGTCAGCCATGAGGATAACGATGTTGTCCAGATTTGCAGGCACGTCATTATCGATGTAACGAATCAGGTACAGGAGCTTCAGCACGTCCACATCGTATGCCTCGATACCATCACCGGCTTCCGCTGCACGAGCGCAGCGCTCAATTACTCGACGGATGGAGCCGTCAAGGAAGCTATGTACAGTATCATAGAAACGGAAGAACGGAACGAGTGCGTACTCATCCTTATCCTGTACTTTCTGAGCGGCCTCTTGGAAACCGGACAGCATGGAACGTTCACCACCGGACAGATGCTTGCCGGAATTACCGTGCTTACGGATTTCCGCAAAGACCTTCTGCATGATGATAAACTGGTACGGTACAAACGGGAAGTTTGTGGCAAAGTCAAAGGATGTACCAAATCCTTTGATATCAAGCTGCGCACCGTTGAAAGTGAACAGATTGCGCAGTACGGAATCGTTCTGGTTATAGACTTCAGTCAGGGCCTTTTCTGACTCTGCATTCTTCTTCAGAATACGCTTCTGGATAACCTCGTCAACAGAGGAAGAAGAAAGGGACAGTCTGGTCTTGAAGCGGGCCTGAATACGGGAGAACTCATCGGCACGGACCTTGATGATTTCATCGATGGCTTCCTGACCAGTGCAAACCACCCATACCTTGCCTTCGCATTCACTACCGAGCTTCTCGGTCAGGGACTGCAGGTTAAGAAGCATATCGGTATCTGTACCGACATACTGGCCAACCTCGTCGATCATAAACAGCAGTCTGAAATTCTTCGGCTTGCTGTCAACATATTCTTTAATATCACGGACAAGCTGGGCGATGGACAGTTCCGTAGCGGTCTTATCGTTAAACCATTTCTTGGCGTCGTCCTCGCTCATATCCAGAACTTCCATCAGAGTAGGGATAATGAACTTGCCGTTGAAGGCAAATGCACGACGCATTTCTACCCACGGCTTACCTTTCTTCTGTTCAAATACTCTGCGGAACTCCTCGGTTTTGCCACTCTGCTCGATGTAGTATTCCAGCATGGCTACCTTCAGATTCTCACCGTAGAAGCCGAGGTGGTTATAAAACATCTTGGCAAATACACGCATAACTGCGGTCTTGTCCTTATTGATAGAGCTTTCAATATCAATGTTAAAGAGGATGGTTTCCGTTTCACCCTTGGTGGCACGGTCGATCTGCATAAAGGTAGCAGGGTCATCCTCAAATTTCTGACGGAACATCTCTACAGTGGAAGTGCCCGCCACAGGCTTGTTCTCCAGAATATAGGAGAGCATTTTCAGGAAGTGAGATTTACCACTTCCAAAGAAACCAGAGATCCAAACGCCGATATCAGCGGTCGGGACTTCAAAGGCATCACTATAGTAGTTGAAGAAGGCAGAGAAATGCTTTCTCAGTTCCTTCGTAATGACATATTCTTTTACTTCCTGTTCGATAACTTCATTTGCGTCCTGATCAACTTTGATAACGCCGTTGATTTGACGATTGATGTCATCATGGAACATGTTTTGTATTCTCATGGTCAGCCTCCTTAGATTTCATTAAATGCCCTGTAGTAGGGATTCGGTGTCAGCTTGTCAAACAGACGGACATAGCTGCCGTCAAAAGTTCCCGGATACATTACGAGGATTGGAATGTCGCTAAAGTGAGGCTGCAATGCCTCCAGCAGCGAATGCACTCGCATGAACGGGAACACATCACCAACGCCAGTCAGCATTAGTACATCACCCGGTCTGTGAGGCTCATACTGTATCTTTTCGATGAACTCACCTTCGCCGATAGCAGAATGGAGCTGCTCCAACAGAAACTCCTTACCGTCGGCCTCTTCCATCTCAGGGATGGCATCGGTAATGTCGATGTCATCGCACAGGGCCAAGAAGGTCTCATAGAGATTGCATTCCACCAGATGACAAGCGAGTGTCTGATCAGTGATGATCTGATCGATGAACTGACGCACAGTCATTTCATCTTCTGCGTCGTAGCAGAAAATACGGATATTCACCTCATTACTCAGGCCTTTGCCTTCGAGAAACTCCGGCTCTTGAATATGGATGCGCAAGTTATCCAAGCGCTCTTTTATATCAGCCATGTTGCGCCTCCTTTAAGAAAAATAATTGAATGCCGGAAGAATGATATCGTCGTTGTTGCTACGAATTGCATTTTCCAGAATCGGATTTAACCATACCGGATTCAGGTGGTCTGCATTGGTGTTGTCGATATACTCGTTTTCCACCAACATTTTATTCAGGACCTGCTTTACCTTTGTGATAGTGCTGTCACTCCATGTTGCTACCCAATCATCCTGCTCCTGCAAGCGAAGGAAAAAGGTGTTCAAGTCTATCTTACCAAAGGAAGTGTCCCTTAAACGGTACTTTTCACCGATAACTGTCACCATAAAATCCCATACCAGACGGTACTGCTTCATCATGGCATACAGGCAAATTTGCTTTGATACTTCTGAAGGCTGAGTGGCCAACGCAGCAATCAATGTATCATCATTCATAGCGTGGAGTCTGCGGATGCAGGCCAGCGCCATCTTGCGCACAGATTTTTCTGTAGGGTACTGGAACAAATTCTCCGATACGATACGGTCAGCAGCTTCTTCATCTGTCAAGCCCTCCGCCAGCAATTTTGCCGTGGTGCGCATTTCATAAAATAAAAATTGTTCTCTTGTTATGGCAGCATTATAGGGACTGGCATCCCTGAGTGCTGCCGCATTTTTTTCAGCCATTTATATTCCTCCCGACCATCTTGTTATTCAGACACTGGCTCCTCCTGAACAGCAGTTTCATCAGGGACGGTCTCAATAATCTCGTTAATATTGCAGTTTAGAGCTTCGCATATTTTCAAGAGCACATCGGTGGTAAGATTTTCACCCTTACCAAGCTTGGCCAGCGAAGCAGTACTAATACCACTTAATTCACGCATTTCCTTTTTTGACATATTTCTCTGGGCAAGAATAACCCACAACGGTCTATAACTTATACGCATATTTACCTCCATTGGTCATCTGTTATGCCTTTAGCTACATTACTTCTCGCTACTATCTTCTTGTTTCTTTGCCTTTCGATTCCACGAGCGACCAAATAGTTCATTGCCACCACGACTCAAATGCAAAATCTGTGCATCTTTCAACAAGCGTTCTTCTTCCTCTGTAGACACTTTATCAAAGGATATGAAAACTTGTTTCTTTGTTTGCTGGGAATATAGTAACAACAATTTCTCCAGTACCTCATTCTCTATCTGAAGCAGTAATACCGAATCATGCACAACGAATGGCAGATTGCTCTCCTGTAATACTGCAAGATCGAATAGAATCAATCCCTTATAACGCATACCGGTACCTCCATCATCGGGTGTATGGAGGCTATACTTACTGGAAGATTCCACATGCACCAGAGGCGCTTTCATTTCCACATCGTACAGTGTGGCATTCATTGCTTCCATCTGCGAATTTAACTTTTGATCGATATACGCCATATGCTGAACGATCAAATCGTTCAACTGCTCTGCTTCGCTTTTTGCCTTATCACTAAGCTGCTTCTTTTTATCCCAAGCCTCATTCGCTTCAATTAACTGCTGTAATTCCTTGCGGACAGCGGCATATTTCTCAAGAATAGCTTTTGCCACGTTTGGAATTTGGCTGATACGAAGCTGTTCTTGTTCAAGCTCTCTGATCTGCTGAGAAGCAATTTCAATCATCGCTTCTATGTTAGCAGTACTCTCTTTGATTTCCTTTCTCAGAATTTGTGTAAGCTCTCTATGGAAATTTTCCACCTGTTCTAACCGACTTACATCAAGTTCCGGGAAGAAATGGCTCAATTCCTCATAATCTTTCTGGAAGGTCTTCTTGCTATCGTCCTTACTCTGGCCAATATTATCAAGCTGTGCCTTTAAACGAGTGCGCTGACGTTTAAAGGACGATATCTTACTTTTAATAATTCTGAGCTGCTCCGCCTGCATAGAATCCAATTCAAGCAGTCCCTGTGAACTTTGCTGAGCCAGTTCCTCCGCCTCTGCTTGTAGCACAGCAATGCGCTCCTGATTTTTCTTATACTGTGTTTGATTTCGTACATGAGGGATATATTCATACTTTATGGCATCCTTGAATGTTTCCTCACGTTCGGCTGCATCCTTTGTGGCTTTTTCCTGTTCTGCAACATCCTCATATTCACCGAACAGCTTTAAGATGCCCAGAATTGCATCACCATCGGTTTCTCTCTTTGCAGATGCAAACGGTTTTTCCTCATCCATAGTTTCCCTACGGTCCACACGTATAAATCTGCTAACCGCACCACGGAATGTAAGACCAAACTGATTCAACCCATAGCTATCCTGCAAAAATTGCAAGTATTGCTTTAGCGGCATGGTTTCTTCCACTTCGTATTGCGCATTGCATCTATTGATTGTGTTCTCATCGTCTGTGGAGCGAGAGAAATAATACGGCACATTATCAAACACGAACTGAAACTTAATCGTGTGTGGGTCCAGATTGCGATGGACCTCTTTTGATTTTTTAAGATAATCGTCGCCACCAAAAACAAAATCCAGAATCATTAGGAAAGTGGATTTTCCCACAGAATTGGTACCGGATTCGTTACCTACTACTGCATTCAGACCCGGATGGAACACTATCGCATTGCGAGGCTGTCCATAGCTTATGAACTCATCACATAGAATCTCTTTCAACATAATGCAGCACCTCCTTTTCCGGGTAAAGTTCTATCTTCTCCAACATATACAAACAATCAAGTATTTCTACAAAATCTGCCATATCAATTCCTCGTCCTTTAACCTTAACAAATAGATCGATAGGACTCATATCCTGCTCACGCAGCACAGAAAGTACAACCGGAAACTTAGACAGAGTACTTTTTCTATATGGCGTCACCTTACTTGGCAATCTCATCGTCGGACCTCACTTCCTGCTATGCCTGCACCTGTATTTCTGTTTCAGTCGGCACTTCCACATGGATATTTTTAAACACACTACAGTTCTGCACAAAGAAGGACACCACAATATTACCAGCCGTTTTGTATTTTTCCCCGAATCCAGATTTCTCCAAAATCCAGTTTGACAGCTCATTGCAGATCTCTTCCTGATTCATTTGTGCATTTTCCAGCTTCTCGTAGCATGCAGTTATCTCGGAACGTATCATGTTAAATGAATTACCACCAACGCCGTCCAACAAAGAAAACTGTGTCTCGATATATGGGTAGTAACGGGTCACATCATCCTCAATCGAATTATGAAGCACTTGATTTTCAGGCAGGATTTTATCGTCCAAAGTGAGAACATCCGTGAAAGGCTTCAACTCTGTAGTGCGATCAATCCCGGTAATAGCCTTAATAATGTCTGCAATCTCGGTTTCGATGTCAGATGCTGCCGCCGCAATTTTCCCTTGATATACTCTTGCAATTGCCTTTTTTCTGTCACACAGATTTGTGTAATCCTCCACGGTAGGCTCTATCATATAGGCTTCCGAGCAATCCAAGCACAAAGCAGTCTTGTTCTCAACACTGCTCAAGCTGCGAGGTGCAGGCTGTACCGCAGAGAACTCACGGCCTAACTCAATATCCAATCCTTCAGGATAAATCTGAACAATTCTGTACTTGTTTACGATTTTTCCTTTGACCTTTTTCCAAAGCATATCGCCGCATAGTGGACATTTATACTGCGCTTCCTCAACGAAATAAAAGTCATCGTCTCGCACAACGGCATCGGGAATCGTGTTGACTCTGCTGTTCCCCAAAAGAAGAGCGCTGGTCAAAAACTGTAAGTACTCCCTCGCCTGATAGAGCGATTCCAGATCTGTGCAAATAGCGTCCGGCACTAACTTATCGCCCTTCATGAGATTCAGCAGTGCTGCGCATGCACTGTTAACCGCTACGGCAGTATACTTATTTAATATATTTTCTGTTATGTACGTCTGAGCTGCAGGCACCACCTCCGGTGTCACTGCGGCTCTTTTTATTGCAGAATGCACATCAGCACTTCGTTTCACAAGATTGGTGACCATTTTGCTGGTGACATCAACACTTGCGATGTCCTGAGTGGCCACTGGTTCCAGCAACAGTCTTCCTGCTTCCTCTTGGCCTGTGGCAAATTCCGCTTGCAATATTTTGATGATTGTAGATGCGATATATTCACTCATCCAGCAGGTCTCCTTTCATGCGTATTGGAAAAACGATGGCAATTTCACGGCAAAACCGTGGCAAATACTTTTTACTCCCTATCCGCTACAATATAGACAGTGAAGGCCACAGGTTTATAGCTGCAAAAAGCACATTTTAATTATTATATCACGGAAACACACGATGGTCAATATAAAATGCGTCATCGCAAATCTAAATTTGAGGATGCCGACTTTTTGAAACTTTGAACAATGGCCTTCATTTGATTAGCAGTACGCTTCTGCAGGAGCGACCGGTACTGCTTACAACAGAATAAAATGCATCCAGACCACCGGTAGGAATGGCTGCAATCCCGAAACGGATATACCGTTATGGATTGGCAGCATCTTCTCTGATGGTCTCGTTCTGCGTCCAGATGAATCTCCGTTTCGGCTACACGAAACGGAGGTTTTTTATGTCAGAAAAAACAAGAAAAATCTACCTGCAAGGACAGGTAATCCCGGTGACCGAAGAGGTCTACCAAGCGTACTACAGACCAATATGGCGTGTTCATGACTTTGCCAGACGTCACGGTCAGTGCGGAATCAGTGATTGGCGCAAATGCGAAGGCGACTGCGGTCAGTGCAGGTATCACACCATTGGCGATGGCGGCTCCATTGACTTCCTTATGGATGAGTACGAGCTGGACATCGAGGACGTTGGCAGCAACCCGGAAGACATTGTCGGTGAAGCGCTGCTGTTAGAAGAACTTTTGAAAGAACTGGATGAGATTGACCCGGACGGAAGACGCATCGCAGAGCTTCTGATGGATGGCGAGACTGATCGCAATATCGCCACCATTCTCGGCATGGCCCGCAGCTCCTTTAGTGACCGCAAGCTGCGCATCCGCAAAGAGCTAAAAAAGCGCCTGCAAAAGTTTTTCTAAAAAATTTCTATGATTCCCGGACAAACTGTACGTTCACCTCCAATAGCTCCTGAAGGGCAAGTGAGATGCCCAGCCAAGGAGGTGAACGGTTATGAAAAAACTCACAAAAAGCAACTGCACCTACTGCCGCAGCGACGAGGAACTGGCTGATGTTCTCGTAGCAATCAGCGTAGTGTCCAAGCGTCTGGCCCGTAAGCTGGCGATGGCTTCCGGTCAGAACAGAAAACCTAATACACAGTGCCATTACAGGCAGGAAAGGAGTCGCCATGAAGCTTTATGAAGTGAACATCGCAATTCAGCAGGTCATTGACCAGATTGATTTTGACCCAGAAACCGGCGAAATCCTCTGCGACAGCGAAGCGCTGTTTGCCCAGCTGAATGCACTGGAGATGGAGCGCAAATCCATCCTTTCCTATTTGGCAAAGGTGGTGCTGAATCTCCGCTCCGACGCAGCGGCCCTAAAAACCGAGGAAGATCGTCTCAAAAACCGCCGCAAAAAACTGGAAGCTAAGGAAGAACGCCTGCTCTCCATTCTTGACCGTGAATGTGCCGGTGAGAAAACGGACTGCGGTGTCGCTACCTTCAGCTACCGTGCATCCACCAAGGTGGATATCTCCGATTCTGGCAAGACAGTCAGCTGGCTCAAAGAAAACGGCCATCAGGACTGCTATCGCACACCAGACCCGGAGGTCAACAAGAACAACATCAAACGGCTTTTGAAAGCAGGCATCTCCATTCCGGGAGCCAGCCTCGTCGAAGGCCAGACCTACAGTTTGAAGTAAGGAGGGCCTTATGCTCAACATTAGCAACGGCATTATTGCCAGACCACAGAAGGTGGTCATCTACGGTGCCGAGGGCGTCGGAAAGACGACTCTCGCTGCCGCATTTCCCAATCCGCTGTTTATCGATACCGAAGGCGGCACCTCTCACATGGATGTCCGCCGTATCTCCAAGCCTCAGAGCTGGGATGAGTTCATCGCTGTTCTGAATGAGGTAACAACCACCTCCGGCCTGTGTGAGACGCTGGTCATCGATACCGCAGACTGGGCAGAACAGCTGGCGGTTACCCATCTGCTCACCAAATACAAAAAGGCCGGTATTGAGGAATTTGGCTACGGCAAAGGCTATGTTTACCTTTCTGAAGAGTTCAGTCGCATGCTGGCCGCACTGGACAAGTGCATCGTTTCTGGCATCCATGTGGTCGTTACGGCTCATGCCAAGATGCGTAAATTCGAGCAGCCGGACGAAATGGGCGCATACGACAGATGGGAAATGAAACTATCCAAAAACTCTGCTCCGCTGCTCAAGGAATGGGCCGACCTGCTCCTGTTCTGCAATTACCAGACCTTCGTGGTCACGACTGAGAACAAGGCGCAGAAAGCACAAGGTGGCAAACGTGTCATGTATACCAGCCACCATCCTTGCTGGGATGCGAAGAACAGAGCCTCATTGCCGGATGTGCTGGATTTGGACTACAGCCATATTGCGCACCTGTTTACCAGCGAAACGCCTGCAGCGCCTCCCGCTCCGACAGTGTCTCCCTCAGATACCGTCCGTGAGCTGATGCAGCAGGACAACATTTCCGAAGCGGAGCTTGTCGCCTTTGCTGCCAGCAAGGGCAACTACACCACTGCTACCAGCCTTGCGGATTACCCGAAGAAGTTCATTACCGGCTGGATCATCCGTTACTGGAAGCAAATCGTAAGCGGCATTGAAGCCAATAAAAATAATCAGATTTAACAGGAGGATCGTAAAATGAGCGATTTTTATAACAACAGCAGCGCCAACATGTGTATGGATTGGGATGACTCCATTGAGAACGACGGTCAGGAGTTTATCATCCTCGACGAAGGCGACTACAACTTTACCGTCACCGATTTTGAGCGTGGCCGTTTTCCCGGCTCCGCAAAGATTCCTGCCTGCAACAAAGCAACTTTGACTTTGGAGGTTAAGACCGATAACGGCTCTGCCTTCATCAAGACCGACCTGATTCTTTACCGTTCTCTCGAATGGCGTATCAGCTCCTTCTTCCGCAGCATCGGTCAGAAGCGTCATGGCGAACGTCTCGTGATGAACTGGAATCGTGTCGTTGGCTCCAGAGGCCGTGCGCACTTCAAGCCTCGTACTTACACCGGCAATGACGGTCAGGAACGCAAGGCAAACGACGTGGGATATTTCATCGACTACGACGAGAAGAATTTTCCTGCAACCGATGGTTTTATGGAAATCAATGACGACGAAGATCTGCCGTTCATTTAAGGAGGTGCGCCATGTTTCAACTCAGACCCTATCAGGCTGAGGCGAAGCAGGCAATCTTGTCCGCATGGTCGGAGGGGTACCAGAAGACGCTTCTGGTACTTCCTACCGGCTGCGGGAAGACTGTCGTGTTCAGCTCAGTCGCAGAAGAACAGGTTAACAAAGGACATCGTGTCCTCATCATGGCCCATCGTGGTGAGCTGCTCACGCAGGCCGCAGATAAATTGATGGATGCTACCGGCTTGGAATCCGTATTGGAAAAGGCTGAAAGCTCCAGTCTTGGCAGCTCCGTACCGGTGACGGTCGGCTCTGTGCAGTCATTGGCACAGGAAAAGAGACTCGCCCGGTTTCCTTCAGATTATTTTCAAGACATCATCGTGGACGAAGCGCATCACTGCCTTTCCGACAGCTATAAGCGTGTGCTGAATCATTTTCCGAAGGCCAATATCCTCGGTGTGACTGCAACACCGGATCGTGGTGATATGAAAAACCTCGGTGAATTCTTTGATAACAAGGCCTACGAATACAGCATGAACGAAGCCATCCGTGAAGGCTACCTTTGCCCAATCAAGGCGCAGATGATTCCGCTGGAGCTGGATATCTCCAATGTCGGTGTTTCAAACGGCGACTATGCTGTCGGGGAAATCGGCTCTGCGCTGGAGCCTTACCTTCATCAGATTGCACTGGAAATGCTGCGCTACTGCAAGGGCCGTAAAACCGTGGTCTTCCTTCCGCTGATTAAAACATCGCAGAAATTTTGTCAAATGCTCAACGATATCGGCCTTTCCGCAGCAGAGGTCAACGGCGATAGTGCCGACCGTGCGGAGGTGCTGGCTGATTTTGAAGCCGGAAAATATGACGTGCTTTGCAATTCCATGCTGCTGACAGAAGGCTGGGACTGCCCGTCCGTGGATTGTATTGTGGTTCTTCGTCCGACAAAGGTCCGTGGCCTTTATCAGCAGATGGTAGGCCGTGGCATGCGCCTGTCGCCAGAAACCGGTAAAGAACATTTATTGCTTCTGGATTTCCTTTGGATGACCGAAAGACACGACCTGTGCCGACCTTCCTCTCTCATCAGCAAGGATGCGACTATCGCTAAGAAAATCGATGACCTCCTTAAAAACTGTGATGAGCAGTTTGACCTTATTGAAGCAGAGGAACAGGCCGAGCGTGATGTACTGGCAGAACGTGAAGAGGCTCTGGCAAAGCAGCTGGCAGAAATGCGTCGCCGCAAGAGAAAGCTGGTTGACCCGCTGCAGTACGCACTTTCTATTGCTGCAGAGGACCTGACAAATTATGTGCCGACCTTTGCATGGGAAATGGCTCCGCCTTCTGCAAAGCAGATCGAGTTCTTGGAACGTAGAGGAATTTTTGCTGAATCCGTCGAGAACATGGGCAAAGCTGCTCTCCTGATTGACCGCCTGAAGCGTCGTCAGGAAGAAGGCCTCGCAACACCGAAACAGATCCGCTGCTTGGAAAGATACGGCTTCCGTCAGGTCGGTACTTGGCAATTTGCTGATGCCAGCAGGATGATTTCCCGCCTTTCCATGAACAGCTGGCGCATTCCTACCGGTATGAATCCGGTGACCTACAGACCGTGAGGTGACAGCACATGGACAACAACATTTTATCGGCATTAAAAACTATCGATGTTGCCAGCCTGACCAGAGCCGACTGGATTGCTGTGGGCATGGCGCTAAAAGAAGAAGGCTATCCCTGCTCCATCTGGGATGATTGGAGCCGTAACGACTCCCGCTATCATCCCGGCGAATGTGAGAAGAAATGGGCCTCATTTCACGGCAGCTCCTCTCCCGTCAAAGGCGGCACCATCGTTCAGATGGCAAAGGACCGTGGCTGGACACCGTATGGCGGTGAGGATGGCTGCATGAATTGGGATGATACCATCGAGTACGACGGCGATGACGGTTTCAATGGTTTTACAGCACCGGACGCATGGAATCCTGCCGAGGATTTGATTACTTACCTGCAGCTGCTTTTTGATGCAGACGATCATGTGGCCTATGTCACCGGCGATGTTTGGCAGGACGCAGATGGCAAATGGCTCCCGTCCAAAGGCGTATACGACCGCACTGCCGGTGAGCTGATTGCTTCCCTGAGAAAACACCCGGATGACCTCGGCGCTACCATCGGTGATTGGAAACCGGAGGTCGGTGCTTGGATTCGCTTCAATCCCGTGGATGGCACCGGTGTCAAAAACGAAAATGTCACCAAATTCAAGTATGCACTGGTGGAGTCAGATATCCTGCCTATCGCAGAACAGGATGTGATGTATAGAAAACTGGAACTGCCTATCGCATGCCTTGTGCATAGCGGCAGCAAATCCCTTCACGCCATCGTCCGTGTGGATGCCAGCGACTACGATGAATACCGTAAACGTGTGGAGTTTTTATATGACTTCCTTGCGAAAAACGGTGTCAACATCGACAAGCAGAATCGTAATCCTTCTCGTCTCTCCCGTATGCCCGGTGTCACCAGAAACGGCAACCGCCAGTATCTCGTGGCTACCAACATTGGCAGAAAGAGCTGGGTAGACTGGATGGATTTTGTCGAAGGCGTATCGGACGAGCTGCCGGATATGGTCTCGCTGGATATGTACAAAGACAATCCGCCTACGCTGCCGGAGGAACTTATCACCGGTATCCTGCGCCGTGGTCATAAAATGCTGGTCTCCGGCTCCTCCAAAGCCGGTAAGAGTTTCTTGCTGATGGAGCTGGCCATCGCCATTGCAGAAGGCACAACTTGGCTCGGCTTCAGCTGCAAAAAGGGCCGTGTCCTGTATGTCAACTTGGAGATTGACCCGGCCAGCTGCATTATGCGCTTCATCAAGATTTATGAAACGCTGGGCATGGAGCAAAAGCACTCCGATGACATTGTCATTTGGAACTTGCGTGGACATGCTGTGCCGCTGGATCAGCTGGTGCCAAAGCTCATCCGCCGTGTGCGTGATCAGCATTTCGACGCCATCATTATTGACCCGATTTACAAGGTCATCACCGGTGATGAGAATAACGCTTCTGAAATGGGCCAGTTCTGTAATCAGTTTGACAAAATCTGCACGGAAACCGGCTGCTCCACCATCTACTGTCATCATCATTCCAAAGGTGCGCAGGGCGCAAAGAAAGCTATGGACCGAGCTTCCGGCTCCGGTGTATTTGCCCGTGACCCTGATGCACAGCTGGATATGATTCAGCTGGAGTTGACAGATGACATGAAAAACAATCTGCGTGACGGCAATGCCACAGCGTGGCGAATGGAATGCTCCCTTCGTGAGTTTGAAAACTTCCAGCCGGTCAACTTCTGGTTTCAATACCCGGTGCATCGCATTGACGCCACCGGCGAGCTGGAGAAGGCCTACGCAGAAGGCAGTCCGCAGGCCAACCTGTCCAAGAGCAGTAAACGCACCTCGCCGGAGGAGCGCAGGTCCTCTTTGGACAGTGCATTCAATATTTGCTCTGCCAATCCTCCCGTCAAGGTTAAGGATTTGGCTGAATATATGGACATCAATGAAAAGACTGTCCGCCGTTACCTTGAGGAATTTAAGGATTCCTATTGGTGCGAAAACGGCATTGTCGGTCGTAAAAATGCATGAGGGACAAAGGCACAAAAACCCTATGTCCGACATTCGGGCAGACAAAGGCGATTTCACCTAAGTCCTGTCCCGACGGGCAAAGGCCTTATAAATAGAGTGTGTCTGTCCGTGTGCGCTGTCACCTGCTTGGGAAGGGCGTCAAGCCTGCCCTTCCCAGCAGCGTAACAGTGACTCCCGACCTATGTCGGAGAATGGAGGTTCCTATGGAATTTTTTATAGCAATGAATCCGCCAACATCGACTGCTCAGATGAAGCAGGTCCGTGTGGTGAACAATAAGCCGGTTTTCTACGATCCCGCTCCGGTCAAGGAGGCCAGAAAGCAGCTCGTCGGTCATCTGATTTTACACAGACCCGATACTCCGCTGGAAGGTCCTCTTGCCCTGACTGTGATGTGGCTCTTTCCGAAGGGCCGCAGCCACAAGAATGGTGAGTGGCGAACAACAAAGCCGGATACCGATAATCTTCAGAAGCTCCTGAAAGACTGCATGACGAAGTGCCAGTTCTGGAAAGACGATGCGCAGGTGGTCCGTGAGGTCGTTGAGAAACGCTGGTCGGACGAGCCTTGTGGCATTTACATCGAGATTCAGGAATTGGAGGTGGCCTAATGTACCGCAATTCCGAAGGATACGCAGACCCGACCGCCGGTGCTGCATTTGCTGCTATCAGCAGAAAGGAGCGCAGAGAAATGAGCGAAACAAAGAAGGCCAAAGAATATATGAATCAGGCTTACCGCATTGATCACCGTATCAATGCCAAGATCGAGCAGGTGTCCTCTCTACATTCTTTGGCTACAAAGGCAACATCGACCTTGAGCGATATGCCCGGAAGCGGGACCCGTAATGTGACCCGCATGGAGGACATCATTATTAAAATCATCACGCTGGAAAATGAAATCAACGCTGACATTGATACGCTGGTGGATTTGAAGCGGGATATCATGAGCTACATCAAGCGAGTGTCCAATCCCGAATACCAGACCCTGTTGGAGCTGCGTTACCTCTGCTTCAAGACTTGGGAACAGGTAGCCGTGGATATGAACTACAGCATGCAGCACCTCTTTCGTTTGCATGACAAAGCACTCAAAGAAATCGCCGGTTTTCTGGCAGATGAGAGTTGATGTGATAGAAAGAGATACGCTTCCTATGATATTATTATAATAGCGAAAAGCGAAAATCAGGAACGAGCCTTGTGGGAGCAATCCCGCAGGGCTTTTTCTATGCCCTGAAGGAGGTGAAACGATGCCGAAGAAACCCAAGCGACCATGTTCCTATCCCGGCTGTCCGAAGCTAACAGACGGTAGGTTTTGTGAGGAACATGAAAAGCTGGAGAACAAACGCTATGAGAAATATGACCGTGACCCTGCAGTGCGCCGACGTTATGGTCGTGCTTGGAAGCGTATCCGTGACAGCTATGTGCAGCTGCATCCTTTGTGTGAAC
>CAZYRD010000025.1:0-20028 GCA_964649475.1 uncultured Faecalibacterium sp. | reverse complement strand
CCAGTAACGCTGACGGTTGAATGCCCAGTCCTTCATCTTGTACTGCACGCCCATCTCGCCGATGCCGCGCGCCTGCAGCTCTTCGATCATACGGGCAATGGAGTCCTTCTTATTGGTGTAACCGTTGAGGAAATCGGAGTTGACCATCTCGCCGTCGCCTGCATAGGCTTCCTTGGAGACGTCTCCGCCCTTGATGACCTCCACGATGTCGACGCCGAACTTCTTGGCGAAGTCGTAGTCACGCTGGTCGTGAGCAGGAACTGCCATGATCGCGCCGGTGCCGTAGCCCATCATCACGTAGTCGGAGATATAAATGGGGATCTCCTTGCCGGTGGCGGGGTTGACGGCAGCCAGACCCCCGATACGCACGCCGGTCTTGTCCTTGACCAGCTGGGTACGCTCGAACTCGGTCTTTTTGGCGCACTCTTCCTTGTAGGCGTCCAGCGCATCAATGTTGGTGATGCGGTCGCGGTATTTTTCGATGACGGGATGCTCCGGCGCAATGACCATGAAGGTGACGCCGAACATGGTGTCGGGACGGGTGGTGTAGATGCGCAGGGTATCGTCGGTACCGGCGATGGCAAAGTTGGCAAACGCGCCTTCGCTGCGGCCGATCCAGTTTTCCTGCTGCATGCGGACGCTGGGCAGGTAGTCCACCTTGTCCAGACCGTTCAGCAGCTTGTCGGCGTATTCGGTGATGCGCAGATACCATACATCCTTGGACTTCTGGATGATATCGCTGTGGCAGATGTCGCACTTGCCGCCCTGCGAGTCCTCGTTGGAGAGCACGACCTTGCAGCTGGGGCAGTAGTTGACCAGCGTGGTGGCGCGGAAGACCAGACCTTCGTCAAACATTTTGCGGAAGATCCACTGGGTCCACTTGTAGTAGTCCTCTTCGGTGGTATCCACAACGCGGTCCCAGTCGAAGGAGAAACCCACGCGCTTGAGCTGGGAGGTGAACCTGGCGATGTTGGTATCCGTCACCTTGCGGGGATGGATGCCGGTTTTGATGGCGTAGTTTTCGGTGGGCAGGCCGTAGGCGTCAAAGCCGATGGGGAACAGCACATTGAAGCCCTGCATACGGCGCTTGCGGGAGACGACCTCCAGACCGGAGTAGGCCTTGATGTGGCCTACGTGCATACCGGCGCCGCTGGGGTACGGGAATTCGACCAGCGCATAGAACTTGGGCTTGGAATGGTCCTCCTTGGCTTTGAAAACGCCCTCGGCGTCCCATCTGTCCTGCCATTTCTTTTCGATGGCGTTAAAATCGTATTTCATTTTTTCTGATCCTTTCGTGCAAAAACGCAGCTTGTAAAGCCGCCGTCCTCACGGGCAGCTGCTCAGTTTTCCTCCAGTTCGACTTCCACGGGTTCCGCGTCGGCCCATAGTCGCTCCAGATTGTAGTAGCTGCGTGCAGTGGGATCAAACACATGCACGATAACACTGCCGTAGTCCAGCAGGACCCAGTTGCGGGAATCCTGCCCTTCCACATGCAGCGGCGTAATGCCCTCCAGACCCAGCTGGTAGTCCACCTCGTCGGCAAGCGCCCCCACCATGGTGGAGGAGTTGCCGCCGGCAATGACGAAATAATCGCCGATGGCGGTCAGGTCCCGGATCTTGAGCACACGGATGTCCACGGCTTTTTTGCCGTCCAGCACGTGGGCGATCCGAACGGCCAGTTCTTTGGATTCCATAACATCTATCCTTTCGCGGGAGTGGTTACTCCACAATGATATTGACAAGGTATTTGCCGGTGTCTGCGATCTCGGTGGGGGCCGCGACGCCGGTGGGCAGGCCAAGCCCGGCCGCGGCGACAGGGTCGCCGTAGGGGCGGAAATAATCGTTGAGCAGCGTGGCGGTGCGCTCCGGGTTGATCACGAACACGGACTGCCCGTTGACCATGGTGGCGCCGCCCAGCAGCTTGGTGATATAAATGTTCGAGGCGTTCAGCTTCATCATGCTTATGGCAAGGCTGGTCATGGTCTCAAACGGCATATCCGTATTGACACGGTAGGCCACCACCGGCAGCACATGCTTGGTCAGGTCGCTGACGGTGCAGCTCTTGAACAGCTCGAAGCAGGCGGCATAGAAATACTGCTGTGTTTCCATACGCTGGATGTCAGCCTGTGCATAGCAATGGCGCTGACGCAGGATCCAGCGGGCGGTCTCACCGTCAATATAATGCGTACCCTTGCTGATGGAGTTGCCCACATCGTCCCAGATGTCGTAGGGCACATACATCTCGATGCCGCCCAGCAGGTTGATGATCTCGGTAAAGGCGGCGATATCCACGGTGGCGTAATAGTCGATGTTCAGCTTGTACTGCTCCTGCACCACCTCGGCCAGGTTGGAGATGGGGTCGGTGTCCTTGTACTTGCCGCTGCCGTACAGGGCGTTGATCTTGCCGGTGGAGTTGTGACCGACGGAGGTCTCGTTGCCCACGTAGGTGTCACGGGGGATCTGCAGCACGCTGACCTTGTTGTTTTTGACGTCGTAGCTGACGTACATGATGATATCCGTCATGCCGATGCCGTTATACTCATCGGGGTAATCCAGATCGTCGGGGTTATTGGAAACGCCCGCGACCAGAATGTTGACCCAGTCGCCCTTGTACTCATCCGGCGTGGCGACGATGGTGTCTACCAGCTGGCCGGACTGCTCCTGACTGATATAGGTCTCGGTGATGGTGTTGGAAAGCAGCTTCCAGGTGATGGCCGCCGCGGCGACCAGAATGCCCACCACCAGCAGCAGGACGATCAGGATACGGCCGATGCGCAGCTTGCTTTTTTTCTTTTTGTTGGAGCGCGCAGCGGAAACGTAGCGGTATTCCTCGTTCTGACTCATTTTACTTCTCCTTTTCTGGCTTCCAGATCCTGCAGCGCGGCCAGACTTTCGCCGTCCACACTGCCCCCACCGGAGGCTACATGATCAATGGTATTGTGCAGTGCCCGGATCATTGCGGTATCCAGATCCTGCCGCACCAGCACCCGCAGCTCTTCCACGCCGGGGAAAGTACGGTCGGCGCCGGTCATATCCGCAAGGTAGAGGATCTTGTCCAGCGTGGACATTCCCGCCTTGCCGCAGGTATGGCAGTCGATGGCGGAGAGGATCTCCTCATCACAGATGCCGAACCTCTGCCGCACCTCCGGCGCGGCGCAGATGCCGTGCCACGCCGCGGGCGAACGCTGCTTCAGCGCGGCGGCCGCAGCGGATGCGCTGCCATACATATCTATTATTATACCATTATCCGTATAAATCTGCAACAGCTGCGATTCTGAAGATTCCTTTAAGAAATCGTGCAGCAGCGCCGCAAGCTCGGCCTTGCGCTCATCCGCACCGTAAAGCCGGGCAAGCTCCACCGCCTGCCGCCGCACACATTCGGTATGGTGCCAGCGTTTTTCGCTCAGATCGTCCTTTACGGCGGCGGCTATTTCCTCCGCTGCCGGCAAAACGCCGACGGCGGGGCTGCATTTTTCTGCCGTCATTTTCATCACAGCAGGCACAGGTTTTTCAGGTCGAACTTGGAGTCCTTTTTCTTCTGCCGGAACAGCACAAACTTGCTGCCGATGATCTGCACGCTTTCGCAGCCGAGCTCCTGACACAGGATCTCCGCCGCTTCCGCCGCCGTATACTGGCTGTTCTCCAGCACCTTCATCTTGATCAGCTCGCGGGCGGCAAGGCAGCTGCGGGTGGATTCGACGATCTGCTCGTCAATTTCGCCCTTGCCGATCTGGAAGACCACCTGCAGAGAGTTGGCCTGTGCGCGCAGAAAAGCGCGCTGTTTACTGGTAAGCATATATCATATTTCCTTTCTGTTGCGCAAAGAGACTCACTCTTCGTCCTTTTTGAACAGGGCCTCGGCAAAACCGCGGGCGTCAAAGACCATCAGGTCGTCCACGCCTTCGCCCACGCCCACATAGCGCACGGGCAGACCCAGCTTGGTTTTGATGCTGATGACGCTGCCGCCCTTGGCGGTGCCGTCCAGCTTGGTGAGGATGATGCCGGTGGCATCGGCGGCGCCGATGAACTCGGCGGCCTGATGGATGGCGTTCTGACCGGTGACGGCGTCCAGCACCAGCAGGCTTTCCACGCTGGCGGTGGCGCTGGCCTTGGAGACAACACGACGCACCTTGGAAAGCTCGTCCATCAGGTGCTTTTTGTTGTGCAGACGACCGGCGGTGTCGCAGATGACGATGTCATAACCGCGGGCGGAGGCGCTGGTGACGGCGTCAAAAATGACGGCGGCGGGGTCGGCGCCCTCGCCGGCCTTCACCACGGGCACGTCCACGCGGGCGGCCCAGGTGCAAAGCTGCTCGGTGGCGGCGGCGCGGAAGGTATCGCCCGCAGCCAGCAGCACCTTTTTGCCCTGCGCCTTGTACAGGCTGGCAAGCTTGGCGATGGAGGTGGTCTTGCCCACGCCGTTGACGCCGATGACCAGGATCACCGCCGGATTTCCGGACAGATCCATGGGGCCGTCCGCGGCAAGGCGGGTGCACAGCAGCTCTTTCAGCGCTTCCAGCGCCTCGGCGCCGGTTTTCAGCTTGTTCTTTTTCACCGCGTCCCGCAGCTCGTCCACCAGTTCTTCGGCCACATCCGCGCCGGTGTCGGCAAGGATCAGCCGCTCGGTGAGCTCCTCGTACAGGTCCTCGGTGATCTTGGGGGAATCCATCAGCTCGGAGATGGATTCAAAGGAGGCCTTGCGGGTCTTTTTCAGGCCGAAACCAAGTTTTTCAAAAAATCCCATGAGGGTCGTTCCTTTCTTTTCAGGGAATGACAGCAGGCAGAGCCCGCCGCCGTTATTTTGCTTCGCCGATCAGGCTGACATCCACATTGTCCGGATCCAGCCGCAGAATACGGCTGATGCCGTCCTCCTGCATGGTGACGCCGTACAGAACGTCGGCGGTTTCCATGGTGCCGCGGCGGTGGGTGATGACGATGAACTGGGTCTTGTCCGAAATGCGGTGCAGATACTGGGCGTAGCGCACCACGTTGACGTCATCCAGCGCGGCTTCGATCTCGTCCAGCACGCAGAAGGGCGAGGGATTGACCGCCAGAATGGCAAAGTAGATGGATACGGCCACCAGCGCCTGCTCGCCGCCGGAAAGGCTGGACAGGTTTTTGATGAGCTTGCCCGGAGGCGCCACCGAGATATCGATGCCGCTTTCCAGAATATCATCCGGATCGGTAAGGGTGAGGCTGGCGGTGCCGCCGCCGAACAGCTCGGCAAAAATATGGCCGAAGTTTTCGTTGATGCGGGCAAAGCTGACGGAGAAGATCTCCTTCATCTCGCCGGAGAGCTCCGCGATCAGCTTGAGAAGCTCGGCCTTGGCCTGCTCCACATCGTCCACCTGTGCCTTCATAAAGCGGTAGCGCTCGCTGACCTCGGCGTATTCCTCGATGGCGCCCACGTTGACGCTGCCCAGAGCTTTGATCCTTGCACGGATCTCCGTCACCTGACGGCGCAGCTCGGTGACGTTTTCAAACTCGATGCAGCAGGCCGCCGCATCGGTGAGGGTGAGCTCGTACTCCTCCCACAGCTTGCTGACGGTGGCCTCGTACTCGTTGTTCTGTGCCGCCTGCCGCTCGGCCAGACGGGTCACTTCGCGGCCCATCTCCTCGCGGTGCTCGGTCACGTCGCGCTGTTCGTTGGTCAGCGCGGTAATGCGGCCCTCGCGGGCAAGACGCTCGCTGCCGGCAGCCTGTACGGCGGCCTCTTTTTCGGCAATGCGGCGGCGGATGTCCGCTTTCTGCTGTTCCATCTGCGCGATCTCGCCGCGGCCGTTTGCCACCAGCTGTTCCAGACGGCCGATGTTTTCCAGACGGGCGTCCCGCAGCTGGCGGTTCTGGCCGCTGCGCCCCTGCAGGCCGGCGATGGTCTGGCGGTGCAGTTCGATGTCCTTGCTGCAGGCCACCTGCGCCAGACGCAGTTCGCTCAGCTCGCCGGAAAGGCGGGCGTTGACCTCGGCAAAGCTGCCGTCGCCGTCCAGCACGGAAAGCTCTTTTTCCAGTTCGGCAGCAGCGGAAGCGGCTTCCTCCATCTGCTGCGCTGCAGCGGAACGGGTCGCCGCGGCCTTTTCGACGGTCTCGTTCAGGCTTTCGCACTCGCCCTCCAGCAGCTCGGCGGCGGCGGTCTGCTGGGACAGCGTCGTGTTCAGACGTTCCAGCTCCATGCCGCTGCGGATCTTGTCGCCCTTAAAGGTGATGATCTCGCTGTCGGTGGCGGTGAGCTCCGCGTTGAGGGCTTCCACCTCGGCGGAATAACGGCGCACCTGCGCCTGTGCTTCTTTCAGTTTTTCATCCAGCTTCGTCAGGCGGGCGTTGATCTCCTCGATCTCCTGCTTGCGGCTGAACATACCGCTGGACCGGCTGGAGCTGCCGCCGGTGAAGGAGCCGCCGGCATTGACGACCTGCCCGTCCATGGTGACCACGCGGAAACGGTAGCCGTTGCTGCGGGCCAGCGCTCCGGCCTCGTTCAGATCCTCCGCAATGGCGATGCGGCCCAGCAGGTTGGAGATGATATTGGCGTATTTTGCATCCGCTTCCACCACCTCCGACGCAAGGATGGCGTCGCCCAGCTTTGCATTGTGCAGCTGCTGGGGCTGGACGGTGTCCAGCGGCAGGAAGGTGACGCGGCCGGCTTTTTCATCTTTCAAAAAGGCGATGGCTGCCTTGGCGGCGGCTTCGCCGGTGACGATGACGTTCTGCACCGCGGCGCCGAGAGCTGTCTCCACCGCGATCTCGTAGCCGGGGCGCACCTTGAGCAGTGAGCCCACGGTGCCGATAATGCCGCGCAGACGGTGGCTTTCACCGGCGCGGATGACGGCCTTGACGCCGCCCTGATAGCCGTCCATGCTGCGTTCCAGATCCCGCAGGACCTTGACGCGCTGCACGGCGCTCTGGATCTCCCGTTCCACCTCTGCTGCGGCGGCCTGCGCCTTCTGCAGCGAGGCATTGCGGGCGTTCAGCTTGAAGGCAAGGCCTTCGCGGATGTTGGAGATACGGGTCAGCTCCTCGTCCAGATGGGCATCCAGCTTACGGGTGTCCTCGCGGTCGGCGGTGAGGGTCTGCACCGCTTCGCGGGCGGCGGCCTGTTCCGCCGCCGCAACGGCAAGCCGCTGCGATGCCATCTCGGCAGAGGACTGCGCGGAGGCGTCCTCCACCTTGAGGCGGGTGAGCCGGTCGTTCAAAGCGGCGAGCTGTCCGGCCAGCTCGCCGCGGCGCTCGCCGCTCTGCTGGCTTTGCAGGGTCAGCTCGCTCAGCAGAGCCTCCTGCTTTGCGATCTTTTCATCGTATTCCCGGATGGAGGCCTCACAGGCGGCGATGGCGGCTTCCGCAGCGGCCACCTGCCCGGCGAGCTCGCCCTCGCCGGCTTCGTCCGCGGAGATGGCCTCGCGCAGATCGGCAATGGCGGCAAGGTTGTGCTCGATGTCGTTGTTGAGCACGGCAATACGGGAGTCAAAGCCCGCGGCCTCCTCAGCAATGGCGCGGATGGCGCGGTTGGTGTCGTCCATCTGCACCAGCAGGCGCTCGTTTTCGCCGCGCAGGCTCTCGATCTCGGCGTCCAGCGCCTCGATGCGGCGGGTGTCGTTGTCATAGTCGCCCTGGGCGATCTCCTTTTTACGCTCCTGTGCGCGGACGGCTTCCTTTGCACGCTGGATCACATCCATCCAGAGGGTGACCTCCAGATCCTTGCGGCGCGCGGAATATTCCAGAAAGCTCTGTGCCTTTTTGCTCTCTTTTTCCAGCGGGCCTACGCGGCTTTCCAGCTCGCCCAGAATATCCCGCAGGCGGGAAAGGTTTTCCTCGCTGGCGGCAAGACGACGCTCGGCCTCGTTTTTGCGGTAGCGGTAGCGGGCGATGCCGCTGGCCTCTTCAAAAATTTCGCGGCGCTCGTTGCTTTTGCTGGAGACGATCTCGGCAATGCGGCCCTGCCCGATGATGGAGTAGCCGTCGCGGCCGAGGCCTGTGTCCAGAAACAGCTCGTACACATCGCGCAGACGCACGGCCTGCCCGTTGATGCTGTACTCACTTTCGCCGCTGCGGTAGTATTTGCGGCCGATGGTCACCTCGTCGGTGTCCACGTCGATCAGCCGGTCGCGGTTGTCCAGTACAAGGCGGACGCTGGCGTAGCCCATGGCCGCGCGGCGGTTTTTGCCGCCGGTGCCGCTGAAAATGACGTTTTCCATTTTGCCGCCGCCGCGCAGCTGGCGGGCGCTGGTCTCGCCCAGGACCCAGCGGATAGCGTCCGAAATGTTGGACTTGCCGCTGCCGTTGGGGCCCACCACGCCGGTGACGCCTTTATCAAAATTGATGCGGATCTTATCCGGGAAAGATTTGAATCCCTGGATCTCCAATGCTTTCAGTACCAAGTTGGTATCATCCTTTTCTTATGAAAACTAAAAGGGTGTTCGACAAGCCCAAAGGCCTGCCATCCTGCCGGGCGACCGTTTTTTATAAAACAAAACAATTTGTCGGACAAGCTGCCTTAACCGACAAGGCAGCTCCTCCTCGCCCGCCGCGTTTTTCCTGCGCGGTGCCAGAATGACAAGACTTTGGGTATGACGGCTTGCTATTTTACGGTGCGGGCGGCGTTTGACGCTGCCGCGCACCGCCGGTGGACAGGTGGTTTATGCGTCGCCCAGGCCCATCAGCTCCAGCGCTTCCTTTGCGGCCTGCTGTTCGGCGGCTTTTTTGCTGTGACCGCTTCCGCGGCCGATGCAGTTGGAATTGAGGTGTACCTCCACCACAAAATGCTTGGCGTGGTCGGGGCCGGACTGCTCCACCACCTCGTAGCGCACACGCTCCTCGGGGTTCTGCTGCACCACCTCCTGCAGGCGGGTCTTGTAGTCGCGGGCGGTGTCGTGCGCCGCCTTGACGTACGGCAGGATGAACCCGCGGGCCAGTTCCAGACCGCCGTCCAGATACAGTGCGGCGATCAGCGCTTCGAACGCGTCCGCCAGAATGGCGGGACGGGTGCGGCCGCCGCTTTTTTCCTCGCCGCGGCCAAGGCGCAGATAGTCGCCCAGACCCAGCTGCATGGCAAAGCCGAACAGGCTGCTTTCACACACCAGCGAGGCGCGGATGCGGGTGAGCTGGCCTTCCGGCAGGCTGCGGTTCTGGCTGAACAGGTATTCGCTGACCACCACGCTCAGGATGCTGTCGCCAAGGAACTCCAGCCGCTCGTTGTGCTGCGAGCGGCCCTTGTCCTCGTTGGCAAAGCTGGTATGCGTCAGTGCGGTGAGCAGCAGTTTTTTATCACAAAAGCTGTGGCCGAGCTTTTGCTCCAATGCTTCCAGCGGCAGGCTCCCCATCAGGCGTTCTCCTCTCCTGCTGCGGGCTCGGCCTTGGCCACAACGGAGCGGATGGAGCCCACCACGTCGTTTTCCACACAGGCCTTGGCCTGACGGATGGCGTTCTTGATGGCCTTGGCATTGCTGGAGCCGTGCGCCTTGATGACCGGCGCCACAACGCCCAGAATGGGTGCGCCGCCGTACTCGGTGTAGTCCATGCTGGCCTTGAATTCCTTCAGGGCGGGCTTGGTGAGCAGATAGGCCAGCTTGCCGGCCAGATTCTTCAGGAACACGCCCTTGATCTTCTGATTCATCAGCTTGGCGACACCCTCGGTCAGCTTGAGCACGATGTTGCCGGTGAAGCCGTCGCAGACGGCCACGTCACAGGCGCCGGCATTCAGCTCGCGGGCTTCCACGTTGCCCACAAAGTTCAGGCCGCTCTCCTTCAGCAGAGCGTGCGCGGCCAGCTGCAGCTCGCCGCCCTTGGACTCCTCGGTGCCGTTGTTGATGAGACCCACGGTGGGGTAGGCAACGCCCATCACCTTTTCGGCGTAGGCGGCGCCCATGCGGGCAAACTGCACCAGCATCTCGGGACGGCAGTCGGCGTTGGCGCCGCAATCACACAGCAGGTAGGGACGTTCGAGACCAGGGATAACGGTGGCAAGCGCAGGGCGCTTGATGCCCGGCAGACGCTTGACCACCAGCGTGGCACCGACCAGCAGCGCACCGGTGGAACCGGCGCTGACAAAGGCGTCGCCCTCGCCCTCGCGCAGCATGCGCAGGCCGACGGCAAGGCTGGAATCCGGCTTTTTCTTCAGCACGTCGGTGGGGTTGTCGTGCATGGTCAGCACGTCACCGGCATGCCGGACGGTGATGCCGTCCATGCGGATATCATTTTCGGCCGCACAGGCGTTGATCTTCTGCTCATCGCCCACGGCGATGACCTCCACGCCCAGCTCCTTTACAGCAAGCGAAGCACCCTCCAGTACCGCCTTGGGGGCGTTGTCGCCGCCAAAGGCATCAACGATGATCTTCATAGGTTATGTCTCCTTTTTGTACAGATATGTGCGGCGGCCTTACAGCGCGCGCAGGTATTCGTCCAGATCGTCCAGCCCGCGCTGCGCAACGTCCAGATAGCGCTGGCGCTTGTCGCGCACATGCTCCGTCAGCGGCGGCAGCAGGCCCATATTGGCGCCCATGGGCTGAAAATCGTGGTTTTCGGTATTGATATACTTGGCCAGCGCCCCCAGCATGGTGGTGGCGGGCAGGCACAGCGGCGCTTTGCCCTGCAGACGGCGCAGCATATTGTGCGCAGCAAGCAGGCCGCAGGCGGCACTTTCCATGTAGCCCTCAAAGCCGGTGATCTGCCCCGCGAAGAACAGCTCCGGGCGGCTGCGCAGGGAAAGGTCCTCCGCCAGCAGCCGGGGCGAGTTGAGGAAGGTGTTGCGGTGCATGACGCCGTAGCGCACGAACTCGGCGTTTTCCAGACCGGGGATCATGGAGAACACCCGCTTCTGCTCGCCGAATTTCAGGTTGGTCTGAAAGCCCACCAGATTGTACAGTGTTTTTTCCGCGTTTTCGCAGCGCAGCTGCACATTGGCCCAGGGGCGGTGCCCGGTATTGGGATCCACCAGTCCCACCGGCCGCAGCGGCCCGTAACGCATGGTGTCCTTTCCGCGGCTTGCCAGCACCTCGATGGGCATACAGCCCTCGTACACGGTCAGGCCTGCGTCGGCGTCGTGCAGGTGTGCACGCTCGGCGCCCGTCAGCGCTTCGGCAAAGGCCTCGTACTCCGCTTTGTTGAACGGACAGTTGAGGTAATCGTCCTCGCCGCGGCCGTAACGGCTGGCGGCAAAGACCTTGCTGCGGTCGATGCTTTCCGCCGTGATGATGGGCGCGGCGGCGTCATAAAAGTACAGACGGCCGTCGCCGGTGGCTTCGGCAATGGCTGCGGCCAGCGCATCCGAGGTGAGCGGCCCGGTGGCGATGAGGGTGAGCGCCCCGTCCTGCGCGGGCAGAGCGGTGACCTCGCCGTGCACCACGGTGATGTTGGGGTGCGCTTCGACAAGGGCGGTCACTTTGTCACAGAAGGCGTCGCGGTCCACCGCCAGCGCACCGCCTGCGGCCACGCGCACGGTATCCGCAACCGGCAGCAGATGGCTGCCCAGACGGCGCATTTCCGCTTTCAGCATGCCGCCGGCGGAATCCAGCCGGTCGGCCTTCAGTGAATTGGAGCACACCAGCTCGGCATAGCCCTTGCGGGTGTGGGCGGCGCTGGTCTTTTCCGGCTTCTGCTCAAACAGCGTGACCTGCACGCCGGCGTCTGCCAGAAGCAGGGCGGCCTCGCAGCCGGCAAGGCCCGCGCCGATGACGTTCGCTTGCATATCTTTCATATCACTGTTCCTTGGCAGCGGAGCTCCGGCCTTTTTTGGCGGCGTTTTTGGTATAGCCGCAGCCCTCGCGGCTGCAGTGCAGACTGCTGCCTTTTTTCAGCAGGCTTGCGCCGCAGGTGGGGCACTTTTCCGCCGTTGGCTCGTCCCAGGTCATAAAGCCGCAGGCGGGGTTCTTTTCGCAGCCGTAGTAGGTGCGTCCCCTCTTGGACTGCCGCGCCAGAATGCGGCCGCCGCACAGCGGACAGGTGCCGGGGGTCTCCTTGGTGATGGGACGGGTGTTGCGGCATTCCGGGAAACCGGGGCAGGCAAGGAACTTGCCGAACCGGCCGCTTTTGATGACCATTTTGCGGCCGCACAGCTCGCAGACCTCCTCGGTCTCCTGCTCCGGCACGCGGACCTTTTTGCCGTCCATATTCTCTTCGGCGGCGATCAGGCTCTTTTCAAAGCCGCCGTAAAAATCACCGATGACGCGGCGCCAGTTGGCGTCGCCCTGTTCCACGGTATCCAGATTGTCCTCCATCTGCGCGGAGAATTTGACGTCCACGATATCGGGGAACTGCTCGCTCATCAGGTCGTTGACCACCACGCCAAGCTGGGTGGGACGCAGCTGCTTTTTGTCACGCTCCACATAGTCGCGGTCCAGCACGGTGCTGATGATGGGCGCATAGGTGGAGGGACGGCCGATGCCGTTTTCCTCCAATGCCTTGATGAGCGTCGCCTCGCTGTAGCGGGCGGGGGGCTGAGTGAATTTCTGTTCCCCCTTCAGCTCGTGCAGCTTGAGGGTCTCGCCTTCGGAAAGCGGCGGCAGCATGTTTTCCTTTGCCACCTTTTCATCCTGCGCTTCCTCGTACAGGGCAGTAAAGCCGTCGAAGGTGACGCGATAGCCGCTGGCCTTGAAAACGCAGCCGTTTGCCTCCACATCCACGCTGACGGTATCCTGCAGGCAGTCCGCCATCTGGCAGGCGATGAAACGGTTCCAGATGAGCCGGTACAGCTTGGCGACGTCGCCGCTGATGCTCTGTTCGGCGACCTCCGGCGTGATGGCAGGGTTGGTGGGGCGGATGGCCTCATGGGCGTCCTGCGCCGAGGCGCGACCCTTGTAGACGCGGCCGGAGGCGGGCAGGTACTTTTTGCCCCACTGGCCCAGAATAAAGCTGCGGGCGGCGGCAACGGCCTCGTCGGAAAGACGCAGGCTGTCGGTACGCATATATGTGATAAGACCCGTGGTGCCCTGTCCGGCGATGTCCACACCTTCGTACAGGGTCTGGGCGGCACGCATGGTGCGGGCGGCGGTAAAGCCCAGACGGCGGCTGGCCTCCTGCTGCAGAGTGGAGGTGATGAACGGCGGGGCAGGGCTCTTTTTGCGCTTGCCCTCCGCCACCTTTGCCACGCGCCAGACGGCGTCGGCAAGGCCTTCGCGGACCTTGTCCGTCTGCTGGCGGTTGCTCAGCGCCACCTTTTTGCCGTCCACACCCCAGAAACGGGCGGTGAACTTACGGCTGGCGTCGGCGGAAAGCGCCGCATCCAGATTCCAGTATTCCTCGGGTTTGAAGTTTTCGATCTCACGTTCGCGGTCCACGATCAGCCGCACGGCAACGCTCTGCACACGGCCGGCAGAAAGACCCGGCTTGACCTTGCGCCACAGAAACGGGCTGAGCTTATAGCCCACCAGACGGTCCAGCACGCGGCGCGCCTGCTGGGCGTCCACCAGATCCATATCAATGCTGCGCGGCGCGGCCATGCCCTCGGCAATGCCCTTGCGGGTGATCTCGCCGAAGGTGACGCGGTTGGGCAGCGAGGGATCCATTTTCAGAATATGCGCCAGATGCCAGCTGATGGCTTCGCCTTCGCGGTCCGGGTCGGTCGCCAGATAGACAAAGTCGCTGGCTTCGGCCGCCGCCTTGATCTCCTTGATCAGCTTGCTTTTGCCGGGGATATTGAGGTAGCGCGGGCTGAAATCCTTCTGGATGTCCACGCCGATATCCTTGGAGGGCAGATCACGGATGTGACCCATGCTGGCAATGACCTCGTAACCGTCGCCCAGATATTTGCGGATAGTCTTGGCCTTGGCCGGGCTTTCCACGATGACTAATTTGCTCAATGGTGTAACCTCTTGTTTTTCGAAAATTGTGGGAGATGCGCTTCTCCCCTTTTATGTGCAGCCGCCTTGTCCGGCGGCAGGGTATGCGATGGGATAAGCGCTGTCACAGCGCTTTTTCAAACCGGCGGCCGGGGCGCTGACGCACCAGTCCGCGCATTTCCAGCCTTGTCAGCGCGGCCATCAGGCGGCCGGGCGCAAGGGCTGTTGCCTCGCACAGGGCGCCGGTGTCGGCGGACTGTCCCGCATTGGGCAGCGCCTTATACACCGTCAGCAGGTCGCCGGTCAGGTCATCTGCGGAGGCGGGCGGCTTTTTCTCCGGCGCGGTCTGCGGCGCCGTGATGCCGTACTCCTCCAGAATATCCTGCGCGCAGGTCACGGGCTTTGCGCCCTCCTTCAGCAGCAGGTTGGTGCCTTCGCTCAGCTCGGAAAAGATGCTGCCGGGCACGGCAAACACATCCCGGCCGAACTCCATGGCATAGTTGACGGTGCTCATGGTGCCGCTGCGCAGACGCGCTTCGGCCACGCACAGTCCGCGGGAAAGCCCCGCGATGATGCGGTTGCGCTGGACGAAGGTCTCCTTATAACGGACGCCCTCCACCCCGCAGGGATATTCACTGAGCACCACGCCGCTGCGCGGTACCAGATCCTGCAGCGCACGGTTGCGCGCAGGGAAATAGGTGTCCAGATCCGTGCCGAGCACGGCAACGGTATTGCGGTTCTGGCGCAGCGCCGCTTTGTGTGCTTCGCTGTCCAGCCCCTCGGCAAGACCGCTGACCAGCACGGCCCCGCCGGCAGCAAGGCCCTCGCAGATCTGGCGGGTGGCCTCGAGCCCGTAGGCGGAGGGATGCCGCGTGCCCACCACACCGATGAGCAGCTCGTTCTGCAGGCAGCGCACGTCGCCTTTGGCGAACAGCACCGGCGGAGGGGAATCGGTGGCCCGCAGCTGGGCCGGATAGTCGTCGCCGTCCCACGCAAGGATGCGAATATCCTTGCGTTCGTGCAGCTCGCGGCGTCTTTGGGCGTCCTCCAGCGGGAATGAAAGCAGCCGGTCGGACTGGCGGGCGGTGATGAGCTTTTCCCGCAGCAGGTACAGCCGGTCCTCCCAGATGGCCTGCACACTGCCGTAACGGGCCCAGAGCTCGTTCCAGCTGACGCAGGGACCAAGACCGTTGGCAAGCCACAGCCACAGTTCGGTTCTGTCCATACCCACGCCCCTTTCCGCGAATGCGCTTTTTATTCACGGCGGACAGCCTCCGCCGTCACCGCTTTCAGCGGTAGTGCCACATCAGCACCGAAGCGGCGACCGCCGCGTTCAGGCTTTCCATTGCAGGCGCAATGGGAATGCGCACGCTGACGTCGCACACAGCGGCCACCGCATCACAGATGCCGCGGCCCTCGCTGCCCACCACCAGCACCATCGGCGCGTTTTCGTCCACGGCGGGCAGCTCTTCACTGTCCTCCAGACGGGCGGCAAAGCAGGTGTAACCTTTTTCCCGCATGGCCTGCAGCGCAGCGGCAAGGTCGTCGGTACGGGCGACCGGCAGCTTGACGGTGCTGCTCATAGCGGCGCGCAGAGCCTTTGTGCCGTAGGCGTCGGCACAGCCCGGCCCCAGCAGCACACCCTGCCAGCCAAAGGCGGCGGCGCTGCGCAGCACCGCGCCCAGATTGCCGGGATCCTGCACGGAATCCAGCGCCAGAATACGCCGGCCGGCAAGATTTTCCGCCGCTGCGGGCGGGGTGTCGAACACAGCCCACACGCCCTGCGTGGTGCGGGTACGGGCCAGCTTTTCGGCCACATGCTCCGCCAGCAGATAGTGCTCGCCGCCAAGCGCCGCCAGCGCGGGATTTTTCTTGACGGCAGCCTCGGTGTAGTACACCTCCCGCGGGGGCAGCACGGCGGCAATATCGGCGCAGAGCTTGGCACTTTCCGCCACAAAGCAGCCTGTCTCGGCACGGGCGGAACCCTCATCCAGCAGACGGCATACCCGGCGGATGCGCTCGTTGTCCCGGCTTGTGATCTTTGTCTCCATCATATTTCCCCCACGGATGCAACATTTTTTCAAAGGCTATAAATGCAAACAATGCCACACGCACGGGTGTGCGTGTGGCGCATTTGTTTATGTTCAGGCCTTCTTGGCGACCTCGACCAGCTCGCTGAAGGACTTGGGATCATGGATGGCCATCTCGGACAGCATCTTGCGGTTCAGTTCGATGCCGGCCTTCTTCAGGCCGTTCATGAAGCTGGAGTAGTTGATGCCCTGGGGACGGCAGGCAGCATTGATGCGGGCGATCCACAGACGACGGAAATCGCGCTTCTTCTGGCGACGGCCGGCGAAAGCGTAGTTGCCGCTCTTCATCACCTGCTGTTTCGCCATCTTAAAATGCTTGGACTTGCTGCCGTAGAAGCCCTTGGCGAGCTTCAGAACTTTCTTTCTTCTTTTGCGAGTCATCATCGCGCCTTTTACACGTGCCATATCGTTAACTCTCCTTTAAATCTCGTTGAATGATGTTCAAGCCGGGGAAGATCAGCCGTAGGGCAGCATCTTCTTGATAGCAGCCACATTGGTCTTGTCGGAGTAGACAGACTTGCGGAAGCTTCTCTTCAGCTTGGTGGACTTCTTGGTCAGGATGTGACGGCGATAGGCGCGGTTACGCTTGACTTTGCCGTTCTTGGTCAGTTTGAAGCGCTTCTTGGCGCCGGAGTGAGTTTTCAGCTTGGGCATTGTTATATCCTCCTTAATTTTGCTTACCGTTCTTTTGCGCAGCGGTCTTCTGCTGGGGTCCCAGGAACATGGCCATGCTGCGGCCTTCCAGTTTGGGCTGCTTTTCCACCACAGCGCCTTCCACAGCCTCGGCAAAGCGCGTCAGCACTTCCTGACCAAGGGCGGTATGCGCCATTTCACGTCCGCGGAACCGGATGGAGACCTTGACCTTGTCGCCGCCCTTGATGAACTTTGCGGACTGCGCAGCCTTGGTGTTGAAGTCGTGCGTGTCGATGTTGAGGGACAGACGTACCTCTTTGATCTCGACCACGCGCTGGTTCTTCTTGGCTTCCTTTTCCTTCTTCTGCTGTTCAAAGCGATACTTGCCGTAGTCCATGATCTTGCACACGGGCGGCACGGCCTGCGGGGCAATTTTTACCAGATCCAGGCCTTTTTCCTGTGCCAGATGCCAGGCGTCGCGGGCGCTCATCACACCAAGCTGTTCGCCGTCGTCGGCAATGACGCGGATCTCTTTGTCGCGGATCTCTTCGTTCAGCTCCAGTTCCTTCTTCGTGCTAATGGGAAAACACCTCCGTCAAATTGGGTCTTCAAATGGATTTTTAAAAGAAAGAGCATGGCAGCGGCTGCCATGCTCTGTTATCAACACACAAAATGCCCCACTTTGCGGGTGCCTTCTGTCCTGATAAACCCGGGCAAGTGTTGCCGCAAGGTGAGCTGGCGGATGCCATACTGCTTCATTTCCGAATTATTATAGCATGGTGCACATACAAAGTCAAGTGCTTTTTTACACTTTGCCGGAACTTTTATCCGGCAGCGGAGCAGGCTTTACTCGGGGTCTTCCGCAGAGAGCTCTCCGGCGGTCTCGCCGGCGGGCTGCACCTCGGCTTCCGCCTCATCGGCGTCCAGCTCGGCACGCTCGGCAAGAAACGCTTTGGCCCACTCCTCGTCGGCGCTGGGCTTCTGTTCTTTTTTGCCTTCGGCGTCGGCGACCGCCTGCCAGTCCTGACGGGCGCTGCGGCGCTGGCGGGGCTGCGGCTTTTCGCGCTTGATGAAAAGCTGCTCGAAGCGGGGCCAGAAGATCAGGTCGGTGGTCATGATCATCACCCCGAAGAAGCCGAACAGTGCCAGGGGCACAAAGAACTGGCCGTACGCCAGAATGAATATCAGCACGGCAATGTCCATCAGCGTCACCACAACGCCGCGCCAGCCGGCGGCCACCACCAGAACGACCGAGTTCTTAAAGATGGCGGACAGCTTCATTTCGATCAGAGCGATCTGCTGGAACACGGTGTTGATCATGGAGAACCAGATGTAGCAGCCCAGCAGCAGCATACCCACATGGACGGGCTTGACCTCCTCCATCCAGGGCAGCATGCACATGCTGAACAGGATGAGGTCGCCCATGACGGTGAGGATCACCATGGCAATGGCGCCCTGCTTGAAATCCTGTTTATAAGCTTTTTTGAACTCGTGCCAGGCAAAGTACGGCACGTCGCGGCAGCTCTGCATCGTCAGACGGTGCATGGCGGCCAGCGCCGGTCCAAGCGGAATGGCAAACAGAATGTTGAGCAGCAGCGCGGGAACCCAGGGCTGGCCGGTCATGCTGGTGAGGTAGAAAAACACCACCGAGGCCATCATGGGAAGCGCACAGATGAACAGCGCAAGGTTGCCCAGCAGCAGCGCGGAAAGATCGCGGGTAAAAATCTCCCACCAGCGTGCAATGCCTTTTTTGGGTGGGGTGTCCTTGTCCACACCGGGGCCCGCCTTATCAAAATTGAAACGGAACAGCGACATATTCAAAATCCTCTTTCTTTACGGCGTCGGCCCAAAGGCCCGCCTTTTGTGTACATACAAGGTAAAGTATAACAGATGAAACCGCATTTGCCAACAGCGGCAACAAAATTTTTACATTTCGTTTGCAAACGTCCCGATCTTCCCCTTCAAAATCCAGCAAAATTTCACAACCTTTTTTTGTCCAAACCCCTTTACAAATTACTACGAACAGTTGTATAATAGGGATGGCATATTTCACCCCGTTTTGGAGTGCGACCAATAACAACAGGAGGCTTTATTATGTTTGGACAGCGCTTGAAGGAGCTGCGCAAAGCCGCCGGGTACTCTCAGACCCGTCTGGCGGAATATCTTGGCATCAGTCAGCAGGCCGTGGGCAAATGGGAGACCGGCCGCGCCACGCCCGACCCCAGCACCATTGCCACCATTGCCCGTCTGCTGGGCGTTTCGGCGGACACCATGCTGGGCACCTCCGGCACCGGCGGTGCCGAGGCCATGGTGCCCGTGGTGGGCAGCGTCCGCGCCGGTTACGGCGCCCTCGCCTTTGAGGAGGATTACGGCAGCGAGCCCGCCAACGTCCGCAACCCGGAGGAATACCTGTACCTGATCGTCAAGGGCGACAGCATGGAGCCCCGCATTTCGGACGGCGACTACGCGCTGGTGCACAAGCAGAACACGCTGGAAAACGGCGATCTGGGCGTGCTGATCTACGGCGACGAGGAAGCCACCCTGAAGCGGTACATCCGCCGCGGCAACACCGTCATTCTGGAGCCGTTCAACCCGGATTACGAGCCGCTTGTCATTGAAGGCGAAGCGCTGGACCATCTGCACGTGGTCGGCAAGGTGCGCGAGACCCGCACCAAGTGGTAATGCAGGGCCGGTCTGCCGCCGGATGCCGCTGACCGGGGTCCTTTTCCCGTCTGCGTTTTTCCCGGACGCCAGTCGGACACAAAGGAAATGGGACCGTGAACGAAACGATCGAAACAAGATGCGGCCTGCTTTGCGCCGACTGTTCTTTCAAAGCAAACTGCAGCGGCTGCATCCGCACCAACGGACACCCGTTTCACGGGGAGTGTCCGGTGGCCGTGTGCTGCCAGGACAAGGGCTTTGTGCACTGCGGCGAATGTCCGCAGCTGCCCTGTGAACTGCTGACGCAGTATTCCTGCGATCCCGTCCACGGCGACGACCCGCCCGGCACAAGGATCGAACAATGCCGGAAGTGGACAAAACGGTAAGCAGCGGCTCTTTGCAACAGCGCAGCGAGCTGCATTGTTCTGGCCGTATATAAACAGATATTTGCGTCTGTGCAAGGGGAGAGTTCTTTTATGCAGGTAAGCTTTTACGACAGTGCCGATGACGCCGCGCTGCGTTTTGCCGTCATTCTGGCAAAGCACAAAGGGAAATGGGTGTTCTGCCGGCACCGGGAGCGAACCACATGGGAGGCCCCCGGCGGCCACCGCGAAGAGGGAGAGACCATCGATGCCGCCGCACGGCGCGAGCTTTGGGAAGAGACCGGTGCCGCGGATTTTGCACTGGATCCGGTATGCGTGTACGGTGTGCGCGGTGATGACGGCCGCGAGACCCGCGGCATGCTGTTTGCTGCGCATATCCGCAGCTTCGGCGAACTGCCCCCGCTGGAGATCGCCGAACTGCGCATCACCGGGGAGCTGCCGGAAAACTGGACCTACCCGCACATACAGCCACTGCTGCTGCGTGAAGCCCTGCGGCGT
>CAZYRD010000024.1:4762-20480 GCA_964649475.1 uncultured Faecalibacterium sp. | reverse complement strand
CCACCTTCGGTATAGATCAATGCATCATTTCCGCTTGCATCTTTGAACGCCAGTTCTGCGCCGGTTGCATTACCGATACCAGCCAGTGTGATCGTGACTGTCGGCTGGGTGTACTGATGGAAATCCAAATCATTCAGCACAGCCAACCACGCTTCACCTTTTGCTATCTCCATATTTAGTCTACTACTATACTCGCTAGTTTCTCCATATCTCGCGTCATCCCTATGGTCACATTTATAGTATACTGTTGCTCCAACCGTAGTATAGCTAGATGCATTATCGGTCGTATGCGATTCATGCGTTAACCAGTTGGCTTTTGCATATCTCGTAGTAATAGTAATACCATATTTGGCAGTCTCTGTTCTGGTGGTATATTCAACAGTATCCCCAATTTGTGCAGCAGTAGTATTATCCGCACTATACGTACCCGTCGGCGCAATGGCTGTAATCTCTACCGTCGGCGTCACCGAATACACTTTCAGAACAACGCTATTCGGGGTGAACGTAATATCTCTGCCTTTGAACTCCGTGTCGGTATCTTTACTGCCGACCTTATAGCTGACCGTACACGTGTAGTCGCCGGCAAGGCGGATCTTGGTATTATCCGGTATCGTCCATGTTCCCTGCCCCTGCGGGTCATCCGGTTCGTTCATCTTGATCGTCATTGTCTTCATCGCATCCGGCGGGGTTCCTTCGTAACCACCATTTGTTTTGCTGGTACCGTCCACATAGTTCAGCGTCAATACTACGTCCTGAATAGCCAGAGTCTCCGTCTCCGTCTCCGTCCTCGGCAGGGACAGGTCACCGCTGGGCTTGATAGTCACATACAGATCTTCTTTCGAAATGATCTGCTCCTTCATAAAGGCAACGCCTTTATCCAACGTGACCACATCGGGCAGCGTCACATCAAAGGAATCATACACGATAAATTTGTGCGGCGGCGCGCCGTTTACACCGGTAATGCGGTAGTATTCATTCTTTACCTTATCCTGTGCTTCCAGTTTCGTGTCGTAATAGTTGCCGTCGGCATCGTACACACCGTCCAGCAGGATCTCGTTTACAGTCCATTCGCCGTTGCGGTTGCCGTCAGCCGTTGTGGGAAGCAACAGATAGTACATGTCACTGGTTCCCACCGATACGACGGTGTTTTCGTTCATGGTACTGTCGGTCAGTGTGATTTCTCTCGCCGTTCCCTTCGGATCTGTCAACCGCACTTTCACTTCCTTGACGGTCTCCGCATTTTCAAGCGTCACCACGTAATAGCCGGTAGTACTGGCATCTTCCGGATCCAACAAAATCAAACCGTTACCGATCAAATCCGTTGTTTTACCGTTGATGTCACCGTTGGCATCACCTTCGCTCAAAGCCCAACCATTGTACTTTATTGGTTCACCACTGCTTGCTCTGATGGTAGGCGCACTGATGGTGCTGGTAATCACGTTGTTGCCGACCGACATGCGGGCAAAATTGTACACACCGGCGGTTTTCACCGGGAACGTGCCGGTGTAATAGCCATCGCTCCAAGTAAGCTCGGCAAAAAGGCCCCTTTCCAGAACAGAGCTTCCCTGTCGGCCATAGTTGATGCTTACGTTTTCCAAACCTTTCAGAACATCGCCGGTATCGGTCAATATCTCAGCCTGCACGCCGACACTGTCCGGACCGTTCATTTCAAATTCAAGCCCGTATTCGCGCTGCAGATAGACCCTTGTCCGCAGACCAAGATAAGCGATGAGCGAGGGCTGCATGCCTTCGTCCAGTACGCCGTTATTGTTGGCATCTTCGCCGTCATCCATAATGCCGTTTTTGTTGGCATCCTCCGGCGGGGTCAATTCATACGTCTCGCCGTCCAGTATCAGGTACTGCAGCGTGTATGTGCCGGATGCGTTGAAGGTTGCCGTTCCGCTCCAAATATCATTGCTGCCGCGACTCAGATCCGCATAGACAAACCGTTTATCATCAGAAACAAACTGTGCCTGTACCGTAGTAGGCTGTTTGTCCTCGTCCGCCTTAAAGGTCACGCTAACATCGCGGTTGACCCAGTTGTCCGCCGTCAGGGCAAGGTTTTCGCCCGGAGCCGCACAGAAGCTGACGGACTCGACAACAAAACCGGACACCGTTACGGTGATCGGCTGCGGCAGGGGATATTCGATGCCATCGACCAGCAGACTGCTGAGCACATACGTGCCGGGTTTTGTAAACGAACAGGTGCCGTTCCATACGTCGCCGGATTCGTTCTCCAGAACGACCGGCTGCAGCTGGGTGCCCTGTGTTGCATTGATGCGACGCTGGAACACTGCCTTTACCTCATTCGGTTCCAGACCTGCAACTACAGCGCGCAGCGAAGGCGTATGTGCGGAACCTGAATATTCGAAGGTATTGTTGCTGATGGTCGCGCTGAGCGAAATCGCAGACATAGAAATGGATGTATCCTTAACCGCTTCCATTCTTTCTTCTTTCGGCAGGTCGGAAGCCGTGGTGGAAAACTGCAGATTCAGCCGGCCGATGATGTTTTCGGTCGCCATGACCATATCGTTTTCCAGACCTTCACCTTCCAGATACATAACAACACTGACACGGGTAGCAACGTTCTTTTTCAGTGTAGTAATACCAAAAATCGTGTCACCTTCAATATTGGAGGTAACGTAATCGCTTTGCTCGATAACAACAGGAACTGTGTATTTACCGCTTTCGGCAAATACATGTTCCACATCCATAATGGCATCGGCCAGCAGATATCCGTTGGCATCCACAAATGCCAGCTTCAAGCGACCAAGCAGCTCCAGTGCACTTTGTTCTTCCGAAGGCGAATCTGCATAAAACACATAACAGCTGCCGGAACCCTGCGTTGCGCTGAGTTCACCCTCCAGAACAGATACATTGAGATCATCAACGCGGTTGGAACTGGTGAAACCCGTTACCGTTTCGATGGTATCGACTTTTTTCTCCAGCGGTTTCTGGTCAATGGCTTCATCCTTGATTGCTTCAGAAAGCAGAGTCTCTGTATCTACCACCACATTAACGGTTTCGTCGCTGCCTTCTTCAACCGGCTGCTGTTCTACCACGGCGTAGTAGACCGGCTCGTAATTGCTGCAGTAGAAATAGGTGACTTCACCTTCGGAAATGGTTTTGTCCCCATTGACATCGTACTCATCCTCGTAAACAAGGATTTCCTCCGTCATGTCTTCATCGTTCAACTGTCCGCCGGTAGGCCGGTTATATACGTATACCTGACGCGGCTCGGTCTCGCCGCTCAGAATAATTTTTCGGTCTTCTTCATGAGTCGCAATTTCGGGCAGACCATCCAGTGTCAGTACCAGATCATTTGCACTGCCGTCCTCGTTTCTTTCACCATCCGTACTGTTGGTGCGGAACCACAAATCAAGCACCAGACCGTAGGTGTCTTCCGCCACCATATTGCCCTTATTGGTGCCGCCGGAGGCACCTGCTTTTTCTATAACCGCCAGATCCAGCGAATACTTACTGGAATCGGTAGCCGTCAGATTTGTTTTCATGTTACCGGTATATGTAGACATCAGAATCTTAAATTTGATATTCACGTCCATACGGTTACCGGTAAGCAACTCAAATGTTTTCAGCGCGCCATTTTTGATCACGATCGGGTTCGGCGATGATTTGCTCAACGTGCCGATAAAATCCATAGCACCACTGACACCACTGCTGATAATCTGACCGGCCGTTTTTCCGTTTACCGTTACGGTACTGATTTCAATCAAATTGTTAACAATCGGCTCCAGATCCAGCCAGTAAATCTTATTACTAGTACTCTCTGTTACTTCAGCACGATAGTCCTGCATGGTGATCAAATCCGCTTTTATCTTGCTTTCCAAGTTCTTATACAATGCAAGGCTATGGCTTAAATTAACACCATTTTCGCTCAACTCCGCAGAAGTGGCAGTCGCCAAAGACTCTCGTGTATACGATGTGTATTTGTTGCCATGTTTGAAGGACTGCTGGATATCCGCCATGTACGCAAGAGTATCGCCATACTTGCAGATGGCATTGTTATAAAAATCTTCCAGAATGCCGGTAAGAGCAACAACGTATTCCGTGCAATCCGCATTTACTTCGTCGCCACCATTCAGAAATGAACTGATGTTAGCATCCAGATATGTCTGTACCACACCTTCAATAGCACTGATATAATCATCATTGCTCATAATGGCGTTATACGCCATATATGCTTCGCGGTGCAATTCGGAAGCACGGCTCAATTTGATCTGCAGCTCGCCTTTACCATCCGGATAACCAACGGAAGAAATGGCACGAACGCCGTATGCATCTTCCTCAGGTACCACAAATGCGTAAGTATTGTTCTGCTTATCTTTTACCGCCCAAGTAGTAAACGCAAAATCCGTCGCAGCGCCATCAATACGGCCATCCTCGCCGTATCTAACGCCGGACAGCAATGCCGAAGATTGTGTATCCAACGTAGCAGGGCGAAGCACCAGCGACTCGAGGCCGTAGCCGTTGGAGATGTTGATGAGGTTGCCCCACGTGGTGTTGGCGCCGTGCACGGTCTGGCCGTTTGCCCCGAAGGAGTCATCCACGCCGGAGGGCTCCGGCTCCTTGCCGTCCAGGTCGGACAGGGCGATCTCCAGATTGCCGTTCGCGGAGACCGTCGTGTTCACGCCGCCGAGTTCCGGTTTCATGGACAGTGTATACCACGCATAACTGACGGAGATCATCAGCGTCAGCGACAGCGCAAAAAGCACTGCAACGGCAGCGACTTTTTCGCGCATGTACGGCAGCGCTTTTGTCAGTTCTTGTATGCGTCTTTTGGTTTCAGTCACGTTTCTTTCCCTCCTGCCAGAGCGGGTCATGCAGGCGCACAAGGTGTCTGCCTATCCAAATTGACCTGTAGAGCAATTTGCATTGACCTGTAACAGGTCATTTTGCATTCACGAAGAAATATATATAATACTCCCGTACGGGAATTTTATTCCAGATCCACTGAACTGCCACGCGGTAGCTGCCGGCTGCGGGAAGCGAACCTTCCTGCGCCGCTTTCAGCTGGATGCCGTCGTCCGTCACCGCCGCCGCAAGCGAGGTGTCGTCCTGATAGCCCCATTCGCCTTCGCCGTCCATCGCCAGCCGCTGAATTTTACCGGCTTTGAGCACAGCATTGCCCCAGACGGGCTCTATCGTGATCGTGTGCGGCAGTTCGTTTGTTTTCGCCACTGCATCGGCGGCGGCCGGCAGGGCTTTTTTTGTGGGGACGAAGTTCTGCGTCTGGTATCCGTCAGCCATTATCACAATGGAAGGCACCTGTCCTTCCGCCAGCGCCTGGCTGAAATCCAGAAATACCGTACCGTCCCAGTTTTCGGGATACGGCCAGTTGATGGCAAGCATGCTGCTGTCATACAGCAGAGAGTAGCTTTTTCCGCCGTCCAGACTGTACCGCACCATGGATTGCGCTTTTCCGTCATTGACAAAACAAAGCGTAAAATCCGACAAAGTTTTTACATTCAGTTTTATTGCCGTCACCGGATTTTCCGGATCCATATTCTCATTGGCGTCAAACAGCGTCAGTCCGGTGACGATCTCCCGCTGCACAGCGCTGTTCTCACCGGAGTCCTGAACCGTCTGAGCGGCAGCGTCGCCGTAGGGAAGCATGTTGACATGAACGGTTCCCTTCAGGCCCTGCCATTCCAGATGAACCGTCAGGGGCTGCGCGGCCGAAAGCCCCGGGGCGTTCGTTTTGCGCATCAGCGAAAGCTGAATGGTCTGCCCCACCACCTGCACGCTGCAGTCCAGATGTACACCGGCAGCCGCATCCGGCGTGATGGTCAGCCGGGAGATGTCCAGATCCGGTACGGCGGGATCCTCCGAAGAAGGCGAAGAAGAACTTTCGGTCGAGACCGAGTCGCCGGAAGCTCCCGACGCGGAACCATCCAAAGAAGCTGCTCCGGAGTTGCCGGACGAGCCGCTTGCGATACTTTCCGAGGAAACGGATGAAGCGGCGCCGGAAGTTCCCGACGAGGATGCTGCGGAAGAATCCGACACGGAAACGTTTGTGGAAGCCGATGCGGAACGGTCCGCAGACTCCGAAGCGGAAGCATTCGAAGAAGTTGCATCGGCGCCGACGCTTTCGGTCAGGTTGACAAAGGTCACGCGCCAGCCTCCGGCAGAAAGGTTTTCCACGGTGGCTGTCGTGGAAACCGTCTGATCCGAGGATGCAGAGGAGGCCGCATCGGAGGACGCGGACGCAGCGGAATGCGGCGACGCAGCGGAATGCGAGGATGCATCGGACGATTCCGACGCAGAGGCCGGAGAAGACGCCGAGCTCGTATCCGAGTTGGAATCCGAAGCGCTCTCCGATGCAGAGGAGCTCACCTCCGAAGATGCGGACGAAACCGATTCCGCAGATGCAGAGGATGCTTCCGACGAAGACACGGTGGACTCCGAACCTGAAGATACGGAAGACGTCGTTTCTGAAGATGCAGAGGACGTATTTTCCGAAGATGCCGAAGCCCCCGCTTCCGAAGATGCGGCGGAAGCCGCCGACGAGGATGTGGAAGACGCTGTATTGGAAGAGGAGGAAGCCGCTGCGGACGAAGACGGTGCCGCACTTGAAGACGCCGCCTGCGACGAAGACGCCGCCGCATTGGACGAACTGCCGGAAGACTCCGGCGCCGAAGCAGCGGACGAGGTCTCCCCCGCCGTTTCCGATGCGGACGGCCGGGCCGACTGCGGCACGCTCACCGCAATGGTGATGATCCGCTGGGTCTCATCCGCCTGCCAGTCGGTCAGTATGATATCCTGTCCGTCCGGCGTCATGCAGTCGCTGGCGTACACGTCGGGCGCTGCAGGGGTGCGGATCAGCTCCGCGCTGGTCCATTCGATCATTCTGCCATAGACGGCACTCACCGATAACACTGCCGTCCCGAGAGCCAGCACTGCAGTCCATGTAACGATTTTTTTGCTTTTGGGGAATTTTACATGGCGCATGGCGCGGCTCCTTTCTTTGCTTAATACTGCGTCCGTTCAATGAACAGCCGCAAAAGGCTGGTGTGTTCCACAGCCGTATCCAGACCGGTCACAGTAAGCACATAGGCTGTGTCCGCCTGCAGATCCTGCAGGAGTTCCTGACCGGAAACCTCATCGGTAAAACGGAAGACATAACCGGCGCCGAACAGCGTGTGCAGCGCCGAGCCCTCCTCGATTTTTTGCGCGGCGGCCTGTACGACGACATCCTCGCCGCCTTCCTCCGCCGACGGCAGTGTCAGCGACACCGTCACAGCGTCGGAAACCGCAACGCCTTCGGAGACCGCCAGATACAGCCGGACGTTTTCCGCGGACTGTTCCAGCGAAAACGTCAGCACATCTGCGCCGTCCGTCGTTTTCCAGCTCTGACCGGAAAGTGTCAGCTGCTCCAGCGGCTTTGCGCTGAAAGCCAGATCGCCCACGATCTCGGTCCGGTAGCGGGCGTACGTCAGCCCCAGCGAGAGGATCACCGCGAGCAGCAGCAGGACGACCACCGCCGAAAGGGCAATGTGTTTCTGCTTATCCATTGGCGGCACCGTCCTCTTCGTCCGGCCCGGCCGCCACGGTACCGCTTACACTGCCCATCGTTTCGGACGGCGTGTAAACATACCCTGCGGGCACATATTGGCCCAGCGTAAAGCCTTCCGGCACGGCAAGGGGCTGTGCGCCACTGACAAAGCTGCCGCCGGTGATCGTTACCACGGCGGTGTTGGCCATATTCTCCGGCACAAACACGCGCAGCGCCATGTTATTGGCACTGGAAAGCAGCGTAGTCATTTCCTCATCGCCTTCGGCAAGAGCCTCGTCCTCGGTGACGCGCACCGAGATACCCACGCCGTAGCTGCAGTCCACCAGCACGGCGTCGCCGGTCTGGGTAAAGCCGCTGCCCTCATATGCGGGCGCTGCTGCCGCATCCGTACCGTACACCTTGCTGTTCACAAGCTCCAGATCACCGCCCTTGATCACGACGCCCGTGCCGCCGGTCAGCGTACTGTTCATCGCCTTGGTGATGCTGTCGCTCTGCGGCTGATAGACCGCCGCGTAAAGGCCGGTCAGGGTGGAGTTATAGATCTGAACATCGGTGCCCCGGAACGTATTGGAGCCGTTGCCCATCAGGGTAACGTAGCCGCTGTTCAGGCTGCAGTTTTCAATGATGATGCGGGTGCTGTCGGCGGAACGGTCGCCGTTGCCGCGCATAAACACCGCACAGCCCGCCACGTCGATGGTGCTGTCCACCAGACGCACGACGGAATCTTCATCGGAGTTCTGGTCCGCAATGTCAATGGCGTCGTCGCCCTCGCCGGTGATATTCACCTTGCTGAGCGTCAGCATGCCGCCGGTGACACTGACCACGTCCTTCGTGGCTTCCCGGGCTTCGATGGTGCCGTTCAGGATCGTCAGTTCGGAGGCGGGGTTCAGCTGGATGGTGTTGTCGCCCACGGGGCCGGTGATCTTGTTGCCGTTCAAATCAAGCACGGCTTTTTCCGTGTTCACGACCACGATGGGACTGTCCACCGTCAGGCTGCTGCCAAGCTTCACCATGCCGCCGCCGTTCAGCTGCTCCCGCAGCTGCTCTGCCGTGGAGACCTCCACATACTCGCGCTGCGAGCTCTGGCCGGTGATGATCAGACGGGCAACGAACTTATCGGGCAGCACATCCTCCTGCGCAGCTTCACCGGTCTGCTCCTGCGTCTGTGCCTGTGTGCCGTCCCCGCCGGAGGCTTCGCCCTCCGTGTTCTGCGCTTCATCCCCGGTATCCTGTGTTTCGCCTTCGGTTTCCCGGGTCTGCGCTTCCGTGGCGGGCGTCTGCGTTTCACCGGTTGTATTCTCTGCAGTGTCCTCCGCGGTCTGCCCTTCTTCCAGCGCCAGAGCCTCCTGCTCCGCAAGAGCCTGCGCGGCGGCACTGCCCAGTCGGCTGTCATATTCCGTCGCCTGCTGGATCTCATCCCATGTGCACAGGTAGACCCAGATGCCATAGCCCTCGTCGTCCACGTTCAGCTTGTAATACCCCGGCATTTCCGTGGCGGTCACTTCCGCACCGGTGTAGCCGTCCTTTGCGGCAAGTGCCTGCAGAAACTCCTCTGCGGTCTGCCCGCCCACGGTGGCCAGAAAGCCTTCGTCGTCAAAGGTGGCGCCGTCCAGCGCGTATTCCACCGGGCGCAGATAGTCCTCCGCTGCGGGCAAACAGCTTACCGTGCCATCCTCCGCCGTCACGGTCTGCACCGTGCCGAGGAAGTAGTAGCCCTGCATATCGTAAACCCACTGCCATTTTACAAGGGCGTCGTTGGCGCGTTCTTTCGTCAGCACCAGCTCGTTGCCGCCCAGCAGTGCGTATGTATAGCTGTCTTTGGTATTGATGTACACCCGGTCCATGATCTCGCCGTTGCGGGTGCTCACGGTGTCCACATAGAAATACAGCCGCTGCTGCATGGGCGTTGCCATCTGTTCCTTGGAAACGCTCACCGCAACATCCACGATCTCCCCGCCGCTGTTGCTTACGCTGAGCCCGATGATATCGGACTGGCCCGGCGCAGCCTGAATGGGATCTTCGGAGACAAACACCTCGCCGTCAAAACCCCAGGCTTCTGCTTCAAACTGCAGGCCGGAGGTCTGTACCACATTGGTGTACCAGGCCGCACTGAGCCCGAACACCAGCAGCACCGTGATAACAAGAGTCTGCACCGCAATGACCGTCTGAATGATGATGCGTTTGCGCGCAGCTGCCAGCACATTATTCTGTTTTGGGGTCTCCTGCTGCTTCTTCATGTGTGCCAACATCCTGTTTCATTTCCGCGAGGATCTCTTCCCGTATCCTCTCAAGCATATCCGCGTACTCCTGCTGGGTATACAGATCGGCCTTTTCCTGTTCTTCGCGTCTTTTTTCATCCTCGATCCGGGCAATATCCCGCTGCATGCTGTTGATGCAGGAGCGCAGGATAAAACCGGCGATCAGCAATGTGGGGAAAAGGATCAGTATCAGAAAGCCGATCCTGTCCGACATGATATTTACGACCGACGCCATCAGATTTCCATCCTTTGCATAGTGATTCACCCTGCCGATCAGGTTGCTTTTTGTAACAAATTCGCCATCCGCAGAAAGGTTGGCGTCGCCCTTGGTCTCCAGCAGAACCCCGCCGTCACCGCTTTGCGTAACGGCAACCACGCGGTGCGTCACAATCTTGCCCATGATCTGGGGATCCCGCGAGCGGAAACACACGATATCGTCCTGCCGGATCTCACTGATATCCGTCTGCTGGCACACCAGCAGCGAACCCACGGGCAGCGTCGGTTCCATACTTCCGGTCACGACCCGGAACAGGCTGACGCCGCCGATCTGCACATAGCCGTTGGTGATCACCTGTACCACCACGGTCAGGCACAGAATCATGGAGATGACCAGCGCCGCCGTTGCCAGCAGCGAACCGATCTTTCTTTGTGCCGACGGCTTTTTTTCTTCTTTTGCTGCGTTTTTTGTTTCTTCTTTCATTCCACCCGGTATTTGCTTTAAGAGGCGTTGCTGCCCGCCAGTTCGATGCTGATGGCAAAACTGCCCGCAGCGGCTGTGTTGATGCAGTCGATATCCTGCCCTTCCAGCCAGACGAACATGCGGATCCGCTGCGGGACGCCTCCCGTCAGCTGTGTCAGATAAACATCTTCCGTTGCGCCGGACTGCTGCAGCGACGCGATCTCCCGCGTCAGCACCAGTCCGTCATCCTGTGCGGCGGCATACAGCGCCGCTGTGCTGGTGAGAAAATTGCCCTTGCTCACATAGGGATAGATCTGGTACTGCAGCCACTGGGTATAAAACTCGTTCTGCAGCTCCTGCGCCGTTTTGTCTTCCACATCTTTGCCCGAAGCAAAGGTGCGGAACATCTGGGCGATCATCGGTTCTTCGCCGGCCGACGCCCAGCGGTTTGCCAGCTGCACGGTCAGCCGATCCGCCACCGATACCCCAAGTCCGCCGTCGCCCAGCGGACGGGTCGGCACATACTGCCCGTTTTTGACGCCGTTCACCTCGGTGGGGTGGACGTTGCCGTTGGGCTCGTAAATGGTAAAATGCGTCTGCTGGCTGTACAGTGCGCTGAGACCTTTGTCCAGATACACGCCCTGCAGCCGGCTGCACGTCTCGTCGAAATCCCCGCTCTGGCTGTACAGCAGCATGCTGTCGTCCAGCAGAGTATCCTCGTTGACCAGAAAACCCACCCGCAGGCTGGCGGTGGTCTGCTCGTTGGCGGGGGCCAGCTCGCAGATCGTCTGCCCGTCGGCTTCGCGGCTTTCCGGTTCCATCAGGCCGATCACGAAGGAGCCAGCGCTCTCCGAGCTTGTGGACACCCGCAGCTTGTAGCCGTCCACCGGAGCCATCACCCAGAAGTCCAGATAGGCGTAGTGGCCCTGCGCATCTTCGGTCTCCTTCGCGGTGAGGTTGGCGTTCAGCAGCATATTGTCCATGACAAAATCCGTCGTGGGCCGAAGCTGCCCCAGCAGCGCCTCGCCGGAGGCCACCTGCGGATCCTCAAGCTGATAATAGGTGGGGATATACCAGTCCTCGCCGTCTGCGGTGGAGACAGGCAGCAGACCGCCCAGCTCCTGCAGATAGTCGTACTGTTCGTATTCGAAAAAATTGAGAGTGTCTGAAAAGGCCCCCGGATAATGCAGCGTCCGGCCATTCTGCGTGGAGGTCACGTCCGGCGCCACCAGAATGGTGTGCGAACCGGCGAGCGTCACCTGAAGCCCCTGAGCAACAGGGTTGCCGGAGAGGGTCATCCATGCGAATGAGGCGGTGACCACCATCACCGCCGCTGTAACCAACAGCATCACGGCTGCCAACAGTTTGGTATATCGCTTCATCGTCCGTCCCTTTTATCGTTGCTTTGCCCCTTGCTGCCGCTGCAGCGCAGCCTTTCGCCGCTCCATTCTCAGGCGGCGTTCTTCCAGCTGTCTGTCCTTGGTTTCGTGGAAGCGTTCCAGCTCGCGGATGACCGCCTGCATGCGTTTGCGGTCCAGCCAGCGCTGTTCCTCCTGCATGCGCAGTTCTTCCTCTTCGGCAAGCCTGCGTGCGCGGGCCTGCTCGGCGGCAAGGCGCTGACGTTCCTTTTCCTCTTCGATGCGCTGCTGCTCTTTTTCCTGCTGGCGCTGCTTGCGCAGGCGGGCGGCTGCCTCCCGGCGGCGGGTCTCCTCCTCTTCCAGAAGCAGAACCGCGTCGGAGAAGTCCAGCCGTTCGGTGATCTCCTCCTGCTGCCCGGCCAGCTCCTGCCGCGCCTCAAGCCGGGCGGAGAACCCTTCAGCGAAGCGGGCCAGATCCTTTTTGATCAGGCCGCCGCGCCGGCGCTCCTCTTCCTCGCGCTCCATGCGCTCCTGCAGCTGGCGCTGCCGTTCTTTTTCTTTCTCCTGCCGGATGCGTTCCTTTTCGGCCTCGCGCTCCTGACGCTGGCGCTCCTTTTCGGCGGCTTTCTCCTGCCGGATGCGCTCTTCCTCCGCCTTTTTGCGCTGGCGCTGCTCCTCCACCAGGCGGTGGCGTTCCGCTGACTCCTCTTTCATCAGGTCGCTCTTGGTCAGCTCCTCGATGAGCACCTTGCGGATCTCCACGTCCGGCAGGTCGTAGTCCTCCGTCAGCTCCTCGATGATCTCCTTGATGAATTTCGGCTTCAGAGCCTTTTTCTTTTCCTTGACCTTAACGGAGACCTGACGGTCCTCCTCGTCCTGCAGGTAGCCCTTCAGGACTATATAGTTGAACAGGATATTGTGGAAAATATCCCGCTGGAAAGTCTCGTTCACCTCGGGGCTCTGCTCCACCACACGGATGGTGTAGCCGATGTCCTGATAGGATTTCAGGAATTCGAACAGCTCCATGACCTTGCGGTAGTTGGGGTTCTTTTTCAGAACATTGGTCTTGGTGACGGCACCCTTGACGCGGGTAAGCTTGCTCATCCGCTGGGCAAACTCGGTGTTCATGTACATGCTCAGCACGCGGTAGATGTGCGAAATGCGGCTGAACACCTCGTAGTTTTTGTTGTCGGTGTCAAGAAAGCTTTCCACCTTCTTGATATGCAGGAACATATCCATGTGGAGAAGCTCCGTCGGGCTCTCCATGTGGGATTCCACCTTCAGCTTTGCGCCGAACTCGTCGCTCATGGCTTCGAACAGCGCGTCGTGGCGGATCTTGGTAAAATGATACGCCTCTTCCAGCGTGGTGTAGATCAGCCGGTTCTCGTACAGCTCGGTGCTGTCCTCGCGGTAGCGCTGCATCAGCCTTGCGGGGCGCACATCTCCGGTGTCCTCGTCGTACTTTTCCACCAGCGACGCATGCTGCGCCAGATGCTGCACCACCTCGGTGCCGGTGCGCTTGGCGTTGGCCACGTTGACGATCAGCTCTTCTTCCTTGATGACGTTGCGGGGGTTGTTGATGATGGTCTGGAAGCCGGGCAGCGCCTCCTCGATGGCGTCGATCCACGACTGGTCCACCGTTTTGATCATTTTCCGGTTGGAGAACTGGATCTGGTTGTCCGCCGTGGCGATGGCATCCATGAAATAGTTGTAAAACTCCATGCTGCCCAGTGCCCGGATCACGCTTTTGGTGAATTTTTTATATACGGGGTCTACCAGGGCCATCGGCTCCATATCAGACGCAGATGAGGGGTTCTTTTTTGCTGCCATGGTACACCTCCTTTACAGAATAACGCGATGGTTTATCAGTTGTTCTTGCGCAGCTGCTCAATGTATGCCTTACAGATGTTCATTGTGTTCTTGCCGAACAGACGGTCCAGATATGTACTGAACTTGGCCAGGTCTTCCTTCATAAAGCCCAGACTCAGCGATTCGAACTTACGCAGCACCTTTTTGGCCACGATGAAGTCGACCGCCTGAATTTCCGTGCCGCCGCAGGCGATCAGGCAGGGCACGAAGTCGTAGACCTGACGGATGATACGGTTACCGAAGGCAAGGCGGAAGTTTTTGATGAGGTACAGGTTCAGCACCTCCAGCTTCTCCTTCATTTCCTCGCTGATGGGATGATTGCGCTTGGCCTCAAAGAACAGCGCCTGGAAATGGTCGGTGGAGATATAAATGGGATCCACCGCCTCGCATTCAAACGCTTCGGCGCGGCTGTCAAGGTCGATGGGGATGGCACGGTCGTACACCTTATCCGCCACGGCAAAGGTGGAGTCGTCGTTGTTGATGGTGCCGACGAACCACACGTTGTCGGGGATCTGCACGCGGCCGTCGTGGATCAGACAGGGGTCGTTGTCCCATGTGGCGGTGACGATATCCACCTTCCACTCATCCACGCGGGGCATCTCCAGAATGGACAGCATCTCGGCAAAGTAGTATTCCACACGGGCAATGTTCATCTCGTCCAGGATCAGGATGTGCGGGTCACGGTAATAGTTCGCCTCATAAATGGCCCGCAGAAAATCCGTTTCGGAATACTTTTTGGTAAATTCGTTGTAGTAGCCGTACAGCTCGGTACGCTCACGCCAGGAGGGCTGCACCGAAACGACGGAGGTATCCTTCTGCACAAAGCGGCCGAAGGCGTAGGGCAGACTGGTTTTACCGGTACCGGAAATACCCTGCAGGATGATGATGCGCGCCGTGCCCATGGAGGCCACGAAATAGCGGATCATATCCAGCTCATAGTACAGGTGCAGGTCATGCGCCGCAAACTTGCGGAAGCGCTCGCAGAACTCCGTCAGCGAAACATTGCCGTCGTAGGTGGGCGCCACATACTGGGTCTTGTAGAAATTGTCCACGCTGGTAAGACGGAAGAAACGGCTGGAGGCGGGATCGATGCAGGGCGAGGCAAACGTGTTGCGCTTTTCCAGCGGCGGGGCGTCCTCGGCCACCTGCAGCTCGGGCGGCAGCTCCATCTGCTCCTCCTCGGGCTTCTGCTCCTGTTCCGGGGCAGCGTCGTCCTTCAGCGCCGCCTCCAGCGCCTTCATCGCCTCGTTCGGGTCGCCGCCCAGCTCGGCGACGCGCATGCTCAGCAGCTTATCCTTTTCGTAGTTGGCGCGGATCAGATCCTTCTGCAGACTGCGCACCTGCCGCGCCAGATTGTCATAATCCTTGACCGAAACGCGGAACCGGAAAATGCGCCGGAACAATTTCAGCAGCAGCGAGACCACGATGACCAGTATGATGATCAGGGCAATGTTTGCCACCAGCATCAGGATCCAGTCCGTCGTACTGAAAGAGCTTTCGTACGATTTGATGATCTCCATGCGCATGGGGAAGTTGAGCAGGTAGTTCAAAAAATTGAAAAACGCGCTGAACACTTCCATCAGGGCACGAAAGACCCGACCGTAATCCTGAAAGAAATACTTCAAAAAATTATCCACGGCTGTCCTCTCTTTTCTGCGGGAAACGCTCCGGTTCCTCGGTATCATCACGTTCAGGGCCTCCCCGCAGAGAGACCCTGAAAATGCACGTTTTCTTACGCCTGCGGCGCTGCGGCTTCCTCAGCGGAACCCTCTTCGGCAGGGGCTTCCTCGGCAGAAGCCTCTTCTGCCGAAGCCTCTTCTGCAGGCGCCACCTCCGCAGGCACATCGTCAGCGGGGACCTCAGCAGGCGCCGCCGGGGCAGGTGCGGGCTCTTCCGCCTTGGCTTTGGCCATATCCGCCATCAGCTCGGCGCGCAGCTGCGCACGTATCTGCTCTTCCAGCGCGGCACGGGCGTCGTCCTGCTCTTTCTGACGCGCTTCCAGCATGTCCTCGGTGCGGCC
>CAZYRD010000024.1:1504-4752 GCA_964649475.1 uncultured Faecalibacterium sp. | reverse complement strand
CCTCGTACTTCAGGCGGTTCTTGACGTTCTGGTACTCGAACAGAACGCGGAAGAACTGCACCAGATGGTACAGGAAGAACAGGAACACCGGAATGACGATGACCACCAAAAAGCCGGTGGAAGTCTGCAGGTAGTCGAACACCTTGCCGACGCCCGGCACGCGGGCGACGTATTTGCCCACCACCTCGGACTCATGCACGTTCAGCGGGTCGGCGCTCAGGTTGTTATCGCCCTTGGTGGCATAAAACAGAAATCCGCCGCCGTCGTAGATGGCTTCGATTCTATGGGTGTTCAGCACGCGCTCGCCGTTGATGACCGTCCAGTAGGTGATGATGTCATTGGCGCGCAGCGTGGTTTTGTCCCGGATGACACGGCCGATGGCCAGATCGCCGGGTTCCAGCGTGGGCGACATAGAGTCCGTCTGGATGGAGAAGAACTCGATGCCCAGAATGCTGGGCACGCCGTTGCCGGAGGCGGAAACGAACGAGATGTAGGTGCAGATGGCCATAACGACCAGCGCGACCACCAGCAGAACGTTCACCACGATATTGGCGATCTTTCTTCCCGTGCTGATCTCGGCTTCCTGAGTTTCACCCGCTTCCACAGGTGCGGCCTGGGGCTTCGTCTTGGTTTTCATGAGGGTCTCCCTTTCCTTGTGTTGTTGATGCTAAGGGGAATGCAAGCTTTTTTATAAACAGCACCGCGCTGTATTGTTACCGTTATGGAATGGGCACGAGGCCGGACTGCCCGCCGTAGTCGGCGTCAAACTGAATATTTGCCATGACCTGCGCCTCCTGACCGATGCGGTTGTCGCAGTCCACATCCTGTCCCTCCAGCCAGAGGTAGAGGTCAATGCGCACGATCTGTTCGGCGTTCAGCTTAAAAAGCTGGGTCTGGGTGGTAAATTCGCCCATGGTCTGGTAATAGAGGTCCCTTTGCACGGGGTCGGCCTCGGACCAGTAGGTGGTGGTCTGGCAGATGAGCCACTCCTCATCGATCAGCCCCTCGGTGCCGTCGATGCTGGGCGTAGGGATGTATTCGTCGGGGTACCAGGGGTAGTCGGGGGTGGTCTCGGGCACATACAGGCCGCCGTCCAGCACGCCGTCGCCGTCCTCGTCGGTCAGCGGCTCGTCCTCTTCCTCGGCCTGTGCTTCGGGCGTTTCCCCGGCTTCTTCGTCCTCTTCGGGGGTCAGCTCGGTGCCGCCCACAAGGTGGGTGTCGCAGTTGGGCTCCCAGATGTAAAACAGCTGTTCGCCGGTAAGCTCGGCGCCGGTCTCATCCAGCGGGGTGATGCGGAAGCCCACGCGCATGGCGTTCTGGGCGCCGCGGCCGCCGTCGGAATGCAGGATGTTTTCCTCGTCCCAGACGGGGGTGCCGATGAGGTAGGTGCCGCTGCCGCTGAAGCCGTCCTCCAGCTGGACGGGGTGGGTAAGGCTGACGCCGACGCCGGTGTCGGAGGTGGCGTAAAAGGTGGCTTTTATGTAATAGCCGTACACGTCGTCACGGTTGGCGTTGTTTTCGTCATCCAGAGGCAGAAACCCGCCGCTGCGGCGGCCGTCGGCGCCGTACATGGCGGCGTAGAAGCACTGGTCGGCGTTGGACCACGTCACGGGGCGCAGGGGGGCGTTTTCGCCCACAAGGTCGGCGTAGTCCAGCCGCTGGACCCATTCGGCGCCGTAGGGCTGGGTGGACAGCAGCATACCGGTGGGCGCGTTGACGTTGAGGCCGATGTTGCTGACGCGGGGGGTACGGTTGAGGGCAAACCAGGTGTAGGTGGCGGTGACCAGCAGGGCCAGAAGCAGCAGGATCACGATCCAGTACACAAACACCTTTTTGCCGCTGGGCCGCCGGGCGGCGGCGCGCTGTTTTTTCAATGTGGGGACCTCCTTCGAAGGGGTTCTGCGCCGAAGGATATCGGCATGAAAAAGCAATGCAAAAGCAGAAAAAAGAGGATGATGATCTGCTTTTCCGTGCATCCGTCGAGGGGAAGATGGGCAAAAGCGAAAACCGACGGGACAGGTGTACGGAAAAGCAGACCGCCTGATTTTGCGAATGACAGACGGGCACCGTTGGCAAGCGAAGCATGTGCACACTCCCTGCACACAAAACGCGCCGCGCAGCGCCGCCGCAGACGAAAATCCTTGGTCACCCGGCCCCGCCCGCAGGCGGGGCCGGATAACTGGCGGATTTTGCTTTTCAGGTTTTTTGATAGGGGTTAAAGGGGATTAGCTTTTTGTGTAGCTTACCGCAGTGCTGGCAGCGGAAGCAGTATAATCTGTCGCAGTTGCCACTACCGTAATACTATAACTACCAGCCGGCACCTCACTCGGCAGAGTCGACAGGTCGTAGGTAGTTGTAGTTACAGATGTAACCTTACTGTTTGTGAAATCTGTGCCACTGACATAGATGTCATAACCCGTTGCATTCGTAACAGGCGTAATCGTCAACGTCTTACCATCAGCGTCCAAAGCAACCGTCGGGGTCGCCAGCGTGCCCTTGGTTTCGGTTGCTTCCTTGAAAGTGTAGTCCATGGGGTCCAGGTTGGCAGAGCTTGCAAACTGCAGGTTCATGGTGCCGGACATGGAGTTGCCCGCAATGGCAACATCGGCGTTGTCAACCACATCGCCGTCCAGATACACCAGCGCGGTAACGTTCATCTGGGTGTTCTGGGTCAGCGCGGTGATGATGGCATCGGTGCTCTTGGTGCCCAGAGTCAGAACATTGTTGTCAACGGAGAAACTGTACAGTTCCAGCGGAGCCTTGATGGTCTTGGTCTCCTCATCGTAACCGGGATAGGACATCACATACTCGGTACCATTTTCAACTGCCGAGAACACATAAGGCGTTGCCTCTGTTTCAGCCTTTTCGACAGTCAGGCGGGTTTCAGAGCCCTCGGATTCAAAAACCTGCTCCAGAGTGGTGTCCAGCTTGGCAACAGCATAAATGCTGCCGGCGTCATTCAGGAATACCACGCGGATGCCGTCCATCAGGTTGAGGACCTGCTGCATGGTGAAGTCGGCATGGCCGGAAGTGAACTCCATGTAGCTGCCGGCGCCCTGGGTCAGATCGCCGCTGTCCGCAGAAACACGGTTGGCAGCTTCGGTCTGCAGCAGCAGGCTGGAACCGTTGGCGTTGGTACGGAAAGCAAGGTCGACGGCATAGCCGTAGATGTCGGTCAGCAGGGTAGCAGTACCCTCAGAGGAAACAGCAGTCAGCAGAGACAGCCAGTTCTGGATGTAGACCAGATG
>CAZYRD010000024.1:0-1494 GCA_964649475.1 uncultured Faecalibacterium sp. | reverse complement strand
AGCCCTGAGGCAGAACAGTATTGCTATCCACGACCTTGGTCACATCAACTGCCGTGGCCATCTTAACATTGACCTGCGTGTCATTCTCTACAGGGAAGCCCATGTATTCACCAGCTTTGACGGTCATGCTGGTGGTGGCAGAGTAGTTGCCGCTGAATTCGGCGACATCATAATAGATGCCGCTGACGATGGAAATGGTGGGCGTAGCAAACACCTGCTTGGCCATTTCGAACACGCCAAGCGCCTGAAACTGAGTAACGGTCTTGCCATTGATCAGGAAGTCACCGGTAGAAAGCAGGTAAGTCAGCGGCTTTCTAATATCTGTAACGGAAATGGAATCGCCGCTCAGGGATGCCAATTCCTTCTCTGCATTAGTCAAATCGCCATTCAGACTTTCAAGCTTATTGTATGCACGGGTAATATCCGCTTTCTGGGCGGACAGATCCGGAATGTTGTTTGAGTCGTCTGTATCATCCCACACCAAAGCTTTGGCGGAAGCACCGGCCGCCAGGAAGTCGTTAGTGGAGAAATCAACCTGATCGACAGTGACGCTGACGCCCTGCGAAACAGCAACTGCCACAACAGCCTGGCGCAGCGCGTTTTCCAGTTCCTCAACGATTTTTTCCAGATTATCGACCGCAGTCTGGATAGCTTTAACATCCGTCTGCGTGTAGGTAGCCTTATCGCTGCCAACCAGCAACTCCGTAACAAAGATGTTGGCCAGCTTGACGGAGTCATCACGCAGAGAGAGCGTGGCGTTGCTCTGGGTGTTGGTGATGGCAGAGGTCACGACCTTTTTGGCGTTGCGCAGAGCCAGTTCTTCGGCCGAGATGTTGCTGGTGGTGCCAACGGCACGCACACCGCGGATCGTATCCGTAGAATCCTCGGCAAACGCTTTCTCCTCGGTGTTATACACGCCGTTGGTCGTGTTGGCCTCCAGCATGGAGATACGGCCGTCCGTGCCGTAAACCGGGGTCTGCAGATAGCCGCCGCTGTTCAGTTTGTACACCTCAATGGCAGTCTCCATGACTTTCGCATCAGTATCCAACAACTTTTCTTGAGCGGCAAAGGTCACCGTGGTCTTGGTTTCACCTTCGCCAATCTCACGGGACCATACCGGCACATCGTTTGCCAGCTTCTGCGCCGTACTGTCCTCTGCCGTGACAGGAGTCCATTCCTCACCTATGTAGTCCGCTTCACAGGCAAATTCGACAGCCGACGATCCACCTTCGGGTATATAGGACCAAACAGGAATATTGTCTTTCGTCACCTGTATGCTACTGTCCTTACTGTTTACAGTATCCAGAACAGCGTTCAGACGGGAAGGACGCAGTTCCATCTGGTCCAGATGGTAATTAACATCATCCAAATCCACCAGGTTGCCCCAATACTGGTTAGCCATGGGGAATTCAACGGCAGACGTACTGGTCGTTACCTGACCGCCCTTGGTGGTACGCAGAGCCATTTCCAGGTTACCATTGGAACCGATGGACG
>CAZYRD010000023.1:0-20483 GCA_964649475.1 uncultured Faecalibacterium sp. | reverse complement strand
CCACTTTTTCCGATGCCGGGTATGAGATCACCGTACAGACCACCCGGTACGCCGGTCATCTGCCTGAGCTTATTGCCCAAAAGGCTGTCGGCTTCGACCTGCTTGTGACCTGCGGCGGCGACGGTACGCTGAACGAAACCATCAACGGCCTGCTTCACAACGGTCTGAAAATGCCGGTGGGCTACATTCCGGCAGGCACAGTCAACGATTTCGCCACCACGCTGAAGCTTTCCAAAAATATGGCGCAGGCGGCCAAAGGCATTGTAAGCAGCACCGTTTTTCCCTGTGATATCGGCGTCTTTCAAGGACGGTATTTTTCCTACGTCGCCGCTTTCGGCGCATTCACCGACGTTTCTTACCAAACCCCGCAAAGCAGCAAAAACCTGCTTGGCAAAGCGGCTTACGTTCTGGAAGCCATCAGTCGGCTGCCCACATTGAAAACCTACCACCTGCGTTTCGAATTCGACGATCAGGTCATTGAAGACGAATTTCTGTACGGCATGGTTTCAAATTCCATCTCTGTCGGCGGCATGCCGCTGAACAAAAAACGCTCTGTTTCCCTGAACGATGGGCTTCTGGAAGTCCTTCTGATCAAAAAACCGACTCTCCCCTTTGACGTGGAAGCCGCACTCACCAGCCTGCAGACGCTGGACGGAGACTCACCGTTTTTCTACTCCTTCAAAGTCACCAAGCTGAGGGTCGTCAACCTCGGCGAAAGCAGTATCCCCTGGACACTGGACGGCGAATACGGCGGAAACGACCGGGATATCACCATTGACGTCGCCCCCTGTGCACTGAACATCCTGATACCGAACGAACCCGCCCCATCCGATCCGGATCTGCTGATGGAATCCGGACCTGAAAAATAATAGCACAAGGAACGTTTCTCATGAATTACCGCAATGCTGTCGAACAGTATATCCCTTCCTGTGAGCAGGAAGCCGCCGAACAGCGCCTGATGCTGCAGTGGCTCGACGCATATCCCGAAAGCATTCTTTCCCGCAGCAACGAATTTGCTCACGCGACAGCTTCCGCCATGATATTCGATCCAACCCTCAGTCATGTGCTGATGGTATACCATAATATCTACAACTCCTGGTCATGGACCGGCGGCCATGCCGACGGCGAGGATGACCCTTTTGCTGTCGCTCTGCGGGAAGCAAAGGAAGAAACCGGCCTTGCCGATCTTTCTCCCCTTTCGGCCACGCCTACCGGGCTGGATATTCTGACCGTTACCGGCCACATAAAACGCGGCAAATGGGTCGCGCCCCATCTGCATCTGTCGCTTTGCTATTCCTTTGCAGCCGACCCGTCGCTGCCGCTGCGCAGCAAGCCGGACGAAAACAGCGGCGTACAATGGCTGCCTGTCGAGCACCTGCACGAGTATGTGAGCGAACCTGCCATGCTGCCTATTTATGAACGTATCCTCCAACGCACCCATGCTCTTGAAAGATGAAAAAATCCGGAAGCTGTCGGCGTGACAGCTTCCGGATTTTTCATTTCCGTCTTCAGAAGTTATTCTCCGCTCAGCTTGCTGAAGAGGTCCTGCATCAGCGCGTCGCGGTTGATGTGCCAGATATAGCGCATGGGATGGCGGGTATAGTCGTAGCCGTAATGATGATCGTACTCGGGAATGGGCGCGGGAATGATTCTGGACTGCATGAAGCGTTCGCCGTCGTTCAGCAGCCAGCCCACAGCGGTAACATCCCAGATCACGCGGCTCCAAACCTTGCCTGCAGCGTACTCGTTGGCAGCTTCTGCGGTGTGCTCCACCAGATAGTCGCACAGAGCATTTTTGCCCTTCAGCCAGTATTCCAGTTCCGGACCGGAAGCCGCAAACGCTTCCACGATGCCGCCGCAGGGCAGCTGGACGAGCGGTACGCCGCAGCCGAACACCACACGGGCGCCTGCCACATCCTGATACATATTGAACTCCATGGTGTTGGGCCAGTCCTGCGAATGGCCGCCCAGCCAGACCAGAACCATCTTTTCCTTGATCTCCGGCGCCATGATCAGCGCGGACGCCACGTTGGTAATAGCGCCGATAGCCACCACGTACAGCGGATTTTCGGTGGTGTACTGCCGGGCCAGCTCCACAATAGCATGTGCCGCAGGGGAATCCACAGGGGTCTTTTCATCCGGCAGATACACGCGGGAGCCCTCGTATACCACATCCATCAGATCTTCGCGCTGCGCCAGCCGCAGAAGCTTTTTGATCTCATCGTAGCTGCGCACCATGCCGTCCTCCGGAGAGGTGGAGTTGCTGTTGAAGAACGGCGCGGCACAGATAGCCTTGACCGTCATTTTCTCGGTGGAGCGCAGCATATAGGACATGGCAAACTGGTCGTCGATCTCGTTGTAGGTATCCGTATCCAGCAGAACATCGATATGACCGGCGGGCACCTGCAGATTTTTCATAAGCTGTTCGTGTGTCATTTTTGTCATCCTTTCCTTTTCCTTGAGTTCTGTCACAAGTTTACCGCATCCCTTCATAAAATGCAACTGTTTTTCTGCGCTTGCGGCTGTTTACTCTTTCTTGCATTCGTATATTGCCACAGAAAAAGCCTGTATCTTCGCTGAACGGAAAACACAGGCTTTCTGTTTTGAAGAATTATTTCAGCTCCACGACCGTAACACCGCTTTCGCCTTCGCCGTACGCGCCAAGACGATACGTTTTTACGCTTTTGTGGGTGCGCAGATGCTGATGCAGACCGGCGCGCAGTGCGCCGGTGCCTTTGCCGTGGATCAGATAGACCATATGCAGGCCGGACATGGTGGCATTGTCGATGAACCTGTCAGCTTCCAGAATGGCCTCGTCCACCGTCATACCCAGCAGATTGACCTCCAGCTTGCCGTCGCGCTGCACCTTGTCGCCGTTTCGCTTGTCATTGTAGCGACGTGGCTCAGTCTTTTTCGGGGCCTTGTATTGCGCCGGTGCAAACAAGCCATCGACCGACACGCGCATCTTCATCATGCCGACCATGACTTCCGCAGCGCCGTGCCCGTTGACGCTGACCACCGTACCCTCCTGGTTCAGGCTTCCTACCAGAACGGCATCACCCTTGTGCACCTCTTTCAGCGGAGTGCGCTGAATGGCACTTTCGTGCACCACATCACTGGCAGAGAACAGCTTTTCGCTTTCGCGCTTCGCGATCTCCCGTGCCCGCTGTGCACGCTGCTGTGCGGAGATGTTCTCCTCCTTCTGCAGCTTTTTCATCTCATCCATCAGCGCATAGGCGTTGTTCTGCACCGTCTGCGCCATTTCACGCGCTTTCCGGCGGGCGGCTTCCAGTTCGATCTCGCCCTGCCGGATCAGCTCATCCCGCTTCTTTTTGCCGCTCTCCACCTGATGTTCCGCCTCATATTTCAGCCGCTCTATCTCATCCTGCCCCTCTTTGAGCTGCAGCTTCAGATCGTCCAGCTGCGCCAGCACATCATCCAGACGTTTGTCCTCCTGGGAAAGATGATACTGAGCCTGATCGAGAATGGCCTCCGGAATGCCCAGCTTGCGGCTGATCAGGAACGCATTGGACTTGCCGGGGACACCCACGCTCAGCCGATAGGTGGGCCGCAGCGACTCCACGTCAAACTCGCAGCTTGCATTCTGCACGCCGGGGGTCTCCAGCGCAAATACCTTCATTTCGCCGTAGTGCGTTGTGGCCATAACGCGCGCACCGGTACGGCGCAGCTGTTCAACGATGGCAACAGCCAGCGCAGCGCCTTCGGCAGGATCGGTGCCGGCCCCAAGCTCGTCCATCAGGATCAGCGAGGTAAAATCCGCTTCGTCCAGAATCTCGGAAATGTTCTTCATGTGGCCGGAAAACGTGGACAGGCTCTGCTCGATGCTCTGCTCGTCGCCGATGTCCACCAGAATTTTCCCAAACACGCAGACCACGCTGCGCTCGTGCGCGGGAATCAGCATACCGCACTGTGCCATCAGGTTCAGCAGGCCTGCCGTTTTCAGCGTGACCGTCTTGCCGCCGGTATTGGGACCTGTGATTACAAGGGTATCGTAGTCTTTTCCCAGCTCCACATCAATGGGCACGACCCGCTCCTTCGGGATCAGCGGATGGCGCGCCTTCAGCAAAGAAAAAGAATGATCTGCACTGACAGAAGGCTTATTGGCGTTCATATCCAGCGCCAGACCCGCCTTCGCCACCAGCATGTCCAGTTCCAGCATAGCGGAATAACTGTAAAGGTAAGGAGCTTCCATCGCCGCGACCTGCGAGGTATATGCCTGCAGGATCCGTTCGATCTCTTCTTTTTCCTGATTGCGCAGCTGCAGAATTTTGGCATTTGCCTCCACAACGGCGGTGGGCTCCACAAACAGCGTGCCGCCGGAGGAGGACACGTCGTGAATAACGCCGCCGATCTCGCTGCGGTTTTCCACCTTGACCGGTACGACAAACCTTCCGCTGCGCATGGAGACCACCGCATTCTGCAGATACTTTGCCGTCACCGGATTTTTGATCATATTATCCAGCTTTTCACGGATAGAGGCTTCCGTCCGTGCAATGGAGGTGCGGATCTCGTAAAGACGGTGGCTGGCGGTGTCCGCCATTTCCGTTTCGGAAAGAATGCTTTCGTAAATGGATCTTTCCAGCTGCGGCTGCTGCAGCAGCGCATAGAAAGCGTTGTCCAGAACGCCTGCGTTCTGGCTGTCCTCCTGCTGGGTGTACCATTCGCTGAGATACCGGAAGTTCCGCAGAGAACGCGCCACCAGCAAAAGCTCTGCCATGCTGAGCGTACCGCCTTTTCCTGCACGAAGCACGGCATCCTTTGCGCCTTCGCAGCCGGAATAGCGCGGCGAGCCGTTCTTCAAAAGCCGCACCATCATGGCGTCCGTCTCTTCCAGTGCGTGCCGGACGTCCTCTATCGTTTCAAACGGCTGCAGCTCCAGCGCAGCACGGCGCGTTTCGGGACACACAGCCTTCTGTGAAAGTTTAAGTAATATCTTGTCAAGTTCAATAGCTTTACATGTTTTCTGATTCATTTTACTACCTCATGGTTGACTTCAACCAAGAACCGTGCAAAGAAAATCCAGCGTTCGCAGCGGCCTGTCAAGCTGCAGGCGCACGTACTCTTCCGTCGTTTTTGCAAAAAGGCGCAACGACTCCTCGGAAAGCGTAAAAGCGAACACTTTTTTCAAATCGGCATAAATGGTGTGGCGCATCGCCGTCACCACCGAAAGCGGAATATCCACATCGTGACACAGGTGCTCCGCACAGGGACGGCAATAGATCTTACCGTTCCGGCGGTCAAACCAGAACCCGTTCTTATCTTCAAATTTGCCGCAGGAAGCGCACGCCACAAGATCCGGCCGGTAACCGGTCTCGGCTATGGCGCGCAGCTCAAAAACAGCTTTTACCTGCCGCGGATCCGCCTTTCCTTCACTGAGCAGGTACAGGCTGTTGAGGGAGAGCCGCAGCAGCTCCTGTACTTCCTCGGGACGATGCGGTTCCAGAACAGTCACCAGCTCGGCGATATAAGCTGCCACACCAAGGCCTTCCACACTGTTGCGCAGGCCGAAAAAGTTCTTCTGCAAAGAGGCTTCATCCACATAATAGTTGCCTTTTTGCGTAAACAGCGTGAACTCGGAATAGCAGAACATCCCCGTGGAGGAGAACAGTTTGTTCTTCAGGTTGCGTGAGCCGCGTGCGGAGGCGCGGATCAGCCCGTAGCGGTCCGTCAAAATGGTGACGATACGGTCCGATTCACCGACCTTCGTCTCCTTTACTACCAGCCCCATCGCCGTACTCTGCATCGGGTCTCTCCTCTTGCCTCATGTTCTGAAGCTGCCGGTAGCGCAGATACTCCTGCACACTGCCGGTGCTCTCAAACTGCCGCCAGAGATCCTGTTCCGTCTGTTCGGGGCCGTTGCCCGGAATGCTTGCGTTGTTCATGCTTCGTACCATCCTTTTTTGTCCCGCAGAGTGCGGAAGGTGATACTATTACTATATACGCGCAGCGGATGAATATGAACGGAAAATCCTGGCGTGCATCACGCTTTATTTCTGAAAACCGAAGTTGTTCAGCAGAAAGTCATTGTCGCGCCAGTCATCCTTGATCTTGACCCAGCACTGCAGGTTCACCTTTGTACCAAGGAATTCCTCACAGTCCACGCGGGCCTGACTGGCGATCTTTTTCAGCATGGCGCCGCCCTTGCCGATCACCATGCCTTTATGACTCTTTTTCTCGCAGTAGATATTGACGTCGATGTCCACAAGGTCCTTGTCTTCACGCTCTTTAAAACGCTCGACCGTCACGGCAATGCCGTGTGGGATCTCATCCCGCAGATTCAGCAGCATCTTCTCCCGCAGGATCTCCGCCACCAACGCCTTTTCCGGCATATCGGTGTAGCTGTCATCCGGGAAGTAATGCGGGCTGGGCACCGCGTAAGAAGCCAGAGCCGTCAGCAGTTCTTCCGTACCGCTTCCATCCACCGTGGAGGTGGCGAGGATCTCGCGAAAAAGGCCGGTGTCCTGCAGCATCTTCATGCGGGGCAGCAGGTCCTCCTTCTTTTTCAGCGTATCGGTCTTGTTGATGACCGCAATGGCCGGAGTCTCCTGCTTGCGGATATCCTCCATCAGCTTCAGCTCCGCTTCGTTCAGTTCGCCGTACGGCTCAAACAGCATGACGACCACATCGCCGTCGCCCACGCTTTCCTGCGCAGCCTTTACCATGCGTTCGCCCAGCTTGGTGCGTGCGCGATGGATACCCGGGGTATCCAGAAAAACATACTGCAGCTCCTCCACCGTCAGCACGCCGGTGATGCGCGTGCGGGTGGTCTGCGGCTTGGAGGTCACAATGGCGACCTTCTCCCCCACCAGCTGATTGACCAGTGAGCTTTTGCCCACGTTGGGGCGACCGACGATCGCTGCAAAAACAGATTTTTCATCCATTTCAGGCATTTCAAAATTCATAATTTTTTATTCCTCGCGTTTTTTAAAAACAAACACACCGGCTGCTGCTGTATACACGGCCAGCAGCACCGGCACTACGGGATGCTGCGCCCAGTCTGCCAGAATGGCGCGAAACACCGCCGGCTGCCAGAACAGCGCAGCGCCCACACACACGGCGCCGACGCAGAACAGCAGCACAGCACCGGCCGCCAGATCCTTTGCCTGTCCGGCCAGTGCGTCGTGACGTTCATCGGGCAGCCCGACCGCACGTTCCACGGCGGAATTGACAGCCTCCAGCGCAAGTACGCCGAAAACCGTTACGAAAAGCACCGCCCAGTGCAGCGCATCAAACGCGTAATACCGTACCGCCGCAAAAATCACCAGTGCAGCCGTACACAGGTGAAACCGGAAATTACGCTCCTTGCGCACACAAAGGGCGACCCCTTTTGCAGCATAAGCAAAACCTTTGAAAAAACGGCCCATACGTATCCTCAGGTATAAGAGATGGTACGGGGCAGTCCCAGCTTGATCAGGGTGCTCTCCTCTTTTTCGCGCATGCGGACAGCCTCCAGACCGCCCTGCTCGTGGTCATATCCCAGCAGGTGGTACATGGAGTGCACCGTCAGAAAAGCGACCTCACGCTGCAGGCTGTGGCCGTAAAGCTCGGCCTGCTCCATGGCACGCTCCATCGAGATCACCACGTCGCCCAGCATAACTGCGCCGGTCTCGTTGTTCAGATCGTACCGGCCATCCACACCAAGGGGAAAGCTGAGCACGTCGGTGGGCTGAGGCTTATTGCGATACTGACCGTTGAGCTCCGCAATTTCAGCGTTATCCACAAAGGTCACGCTGATCTCTGCCGTCTGGGGAAATTTTTCCATCTGCAGCACAGCGTTGCAGGCACGACGGATCAGCAGGCGGATACCGGAGGGGATCTTAATGGTGTTCTGATGGTTGGTGATATAAACTTTATGTGCCATGATATCTTCCTCTTTTGCTGTTGTATTATTTGTAAGGAACGAGCCTTTATTTTTTTACAGGGCGATAGGTGTGGCGCTCTTCTTTCCGCTGCGCCGCTTTTTCGCAAGCCTTTTCGTAGGCATGAACGATCTCCTGCACCAGGCGGTGGCGGACCACGTCTTTCTCGCTGAAATACACCTGTGCAATGTCTTCAATGCCCTCCAGTATCTTCAGCGCATCCACCAGCCCGGAACGCTGTTTATCCGGCAGGTCGATCTGCGTCACGTCGCCGGTGACGATGACCTTGGAATTGACGCCCATGCGGGTCAGGAACATTTTCATCTGCTCCGGCGTGGTGTTCTGTGCTTCGTCCAGTATGATAAACGCATCGTCCAGCGTTCTGCCGCGCATATACGCCAGCGGAGCCACCTCGATAAGGCCTTTTTCCATCAGCTTCTGGAAAGTATCGGGCCCAAGCATATCGAAAAGGCCGTCATACAGAGGCCGCAGATACGGATCGACCTTGTTCTGCAGATCACCCGGCAGAAAGCCCAGTTTTTCGCCGGCCTCCACAGCGGGACGGGTCAGAATGATCTTTGTCACCTCATGGGCTTTAAACGACTTGACCGCCATGGCCACAGCCAGATAAGTTTTGCCGGTGCCCGCCGGACCAACGCCAAATGTGATGGAGTTGTCGCGGATGGCCTCCAGATATTTTTTCTGCCCGAGTGTTTTGGGCCGGATGGGTCTGCCTTTGGAGGTGATACAGACAAAATCGCCGGTGAGCTCCCCGATTTTTTCCGCATCGCCGGAACCGGCCATCGAGATGCAATACCGGATGGATTGTTCTTCCAGCGGCGTTTTATTTTTCAGCATATGCAGCATCGCGCCTATCGCACGGGCTGCAGCCTCCACCTGCTCATCATCACCGGAAAGCTTGATCGCGCTGTCCTTCATAACAGCCGTCACCGAAAAAGCTTTCTCGATCATTTTGATATTTTCATCATAATTTCCGAAAACGGCAAGCAGATCGTCAAAGCTCTCTACCGATACCATTTTTTCCGCCATAGACCGGGCCTCCTTTTTGCTCTGCCCTGAGATACGGCTTTTTAACACAAAAAGCCTTTCGTCCCAAAAAGAACGATACCGCGTCTATTATATCACATTTTCATAGTTTTGAAAGATAATTTTGTTAAAAATTTACACTTTTTCAAGCTTTTTTCTGAAAGCTTTTTCAACTTCATCCATTGTTTCCGGTATTTGCTTCCGCCGTGGATCTTTCTGCTGCGATGTCTGCATAGGCGCGAAGCCGCAGCGTCACCGTCACCCGCTGCGGTGTAATCTGATATTCGTATTCCCTGCTCAGCACCTCCGCGTCGGAGAGCTCCTCATATATCACTGCGTCCAGCGCCTGTATACACCGCCTTTTTGCTTCTTCCTCCGTCAGCGCTTGTGTCCGTTCCTGTGTGACGGTACATACCGTCCGGCAAATCGTAACAGGCAGCGACAACCCCAGAACCCGCAGCCCCTGCTGCGATGACGGTGCCGTTTTTTCGCCCTTTTTCAGCCAGAACATTTTTTCTCCTATAAGAAGTGACAGACTCTCCGTTTTTGTATCCGTTACCACCTCCTGTGTCAGCTCCAGCGGACACATTGACGCGTATGTTTTTTCCACATACGCCATGATTTTTGCCCTGCACGGTGAAGGCTGCAGCTTGTTTTCCTGATCCTGCCATGTGGCACGCACCAGCACATCTCCCTTTTGCACAAGCTGGCCAATCTGTACATCGCTTGTTCCGGAATAAACTTCCACCGACCGTACAACACCGGTATGCGACGCGCGGATATCCCAGTCCTGCGGAAGATACATCGTCGGCTGTTTTACCGCCGCAGTCGCCTCCACCACAAGCTTTCCCTTGGTAAAATTCAGCGCGACGGCGGAATACTCCTCCGTCTGCATCATGATGAGGTTTTCCGCCCGCCGCAGTTTTTCGTCACTTGCCGCCGCGCCCTGGTACACCCCGCAGGCGAACAACCGGTCACTCAGCTCCTGCTGCGCAGCTGCGCCGACTCCGTAATATTCAATATTCCATATCATCGACCTTCCGCACATCACAAACAACAGCGCCGCCAGTATGCCAACCGCCGCACCCGTATGCCTCTGCAGCGGCCTAAGCCGGAACCACAGGCCGTATTTTTTCACCACGCGCAAACGGCAACCTGCCGTATGCGCCGTTTTATGCAGCTGCAAATATTGTTTTGCGGGAATCTTTGCCTCGAACCCGCAGGCAGTCGCTTTTATATCCGTTACCGAAAAACTGCGGCGCAGACATTCGCTGAAAAAACGTTCGCCGTTCCCGCCTTCCGACGCAAATACCACATACGCGAGAACCCGCGCCTTTCGTCCACTCCGGCCCATATTCAAACCTCCGAAAAATCAACACGGAAGATCCTTCCGGAAATCTGGGTAATATGCCTGTTCAGCGACGCAATAACCAGATTCTCCCCCATCACCGTCACAAGGCTCTTTCGCATACGAAACACGATTCTGTCGGCACTGTACTCCAAAATACCATCACAGTTTTCTATTTCGATCTCACCTTTACAATTGATATGCACCAGCGGCTGCGCAGCATCCAGCTCTGCCGGCAAGGAAAACGATGCGCGCAGCGCTTCTTTCAACGTTTCACCCGGACGCTGCGTTCTTTTGCTCACAACATACCCCTCCTGTGCATTTTTTCAACGCGGAACCCCATACATATATAGTGAAAAGAGGTGAACAAATATGAACACGTCGCTCTTCCGGAAAAGAGTTTCTTCACTGGCCGCGTTGGCAGCCTTGCTTCTGGCGGTGCTTATTCTGTTTTTTCCGCAGACCGCTTTCCGAAGCCTGCTGCAGGGATTTGAGATCGCCTTCTGCCGCGTCGTTCCTGCGGTATTTCCCATGATGATCGTTTCGGGTGTGATCATCGACAGCCCATTGGCAGACTGGCTGGGGCTGCTGCTTCAGCCGTATACCCGTCTGCTTGGCATAAAGGAACGTTCTGCCTCCACCGTTCTGTTTTTGGGCCTGCTGGGCGGTTTTGCCATTCTGGCACATGGGATCGATCAGCTTTACCGCTCCCGTCGGGTCGACCGCCGTCAGGCGGAGCTTCTTTTGTGTGCCGGACTGAATGCAGGCCCTTCCTTTATTCTGCTGAGCGTCGGCTACGGAATGTTCGGCAGCGTGGGGCTCGGTTTGCTTTTTCTGGCTTCGCTTTACCTCGGTAATCTCAGCGCCGCGCTGCTTCTTCACGTATTCCGTATGCAAAAAGGTGCCGATTTTTCCGGTACGTCACCCGCCGCACTCCATACCGGTTTTCCCCGCAGCGGAAGTTTTGAAAACTCCATGCAGAAAGCCGTAGCCTCCTGTATCACACTATGCGGCTACATTGCCTTTTTCTGCCTGCTTTGCTCTCTCGCTCAGCAGATTCTTCCCGCAGCGTCCGCCGGCGCGCTTTGTGTGCTGCTGGAAGTCACGAACGGTTCGTTGTTTTCCTCGGGACTGAGCGGTGCACTGCGCATCCGGCTGACGCTTTGTACCCTGTGCTGGTCCGGTCTTTCCATTCAGATGCAGGCCAAAGCCCTTCTTCCGGCGGAAATATCTTTGCGGCGGTTTTATCTTTCACGGCTGCTCGCCTTGCCGCTTTCACTAATGTTTTACGGCATTGGCATCCGGTTATTTCCGCAGGCGATGCCGGTCATTGCCGGACAGAATATACAGGCAAGCCGGTTTTCGTTTGGGATCTGGGTTTCCTTTTTGCTGATGGTCGCCGCTTTTTTGTACGAATGCACCCCAAAAGCCTCTTTACTGCGGCGAAAAAAAACATTATAATAAATAAAGCCCGTTCTTTTGACAAAACGCGCCTTTTGGCCGTGAAGCCCATACCGCCGGAGGACCTCCATGTTTAAAACCAGCCTGTTCAAAAAAAATATCGCTCCACGCTGTGTCTACTGTCTGCACGGCGATGCCAAGCAGGACGGCAGCGTTGTATTCTGCCCGCGCAAGGGGGTCGTTTCCCCTATGAGCAGCTGCCGCAAATTCGTTTATGCCCCCACAAAACGCGAGCCTCTGCGGCAGCAGAAGCTTCCGGATTTCTCTTCGGAAGATTTTTCTCTGTAACCCCTTGTTTTTTACAAACAAATCTGCTAAAATAATAAAGCTGTATTTTCCGGGCGAAAGTTCACCCGGATCATGCTGGAGTGGCTCAGTCGGTAGAGCAGCTGATTCGTAATCAGCAGGTCGTCGGTTCAAGTCCGATCTCCAGCTCCACAGTAAAACCCCGGTCCTGAAGCGTTTGCTTGCGGGACCGGGGTTTTCTAATGAATCAGGAAGGATGATTATATGCAGAACGATCTTTCTCATTTCGCGCTGTACGAAAAGATACGGCATATCCCTCTTTTCGATACGCACATGCACTGCACCTCTCTTTCTTCTGTCGGCTCGCCTTTCGCGAATGGCTTTGCCACTGATTTTGTTCCCGGCTGCGAAGCCGGGGAACCGACCTGATCACCCTGCTGAAGGCCCCGTATATCATGGGGCGGCACATGAGTACCCGATTGTGGAAAGAACCGGCTTCTGTGGATTTTGCAGCCCAGTGGAACGCTCCGGTCCCTTGTCTGCTTGCAGAGCGCGGCACCGGTCTTTTTCTTGCACCGGATACCGCGCCGAACGATCCTTACGGTATCTCTCTGCGGCAGGCCATTGACGAAGGACTTTCCACCGCGCAGGAGCTTTCGCTGCACATTCAAAGCCAGTACAGCGCCGGACTGTTTGAGTGGAGTGCTGCGGCGAACTGTTCCGCATGCAGTCTTTTCTTTTGTCCGGCAATGCCCCCTTCTCCCCACTGCTCGATCAGCCGGATCTGCTCTGCCATCAAAGCGATCTTTTCTTTGGATAAATCCGCAGGCACTTGCCGCAGTGACAGCCTCCCCCCGGCCACGCTCTCGGCAAGATCCACTTCGCCTTCTTCGGCGCCCCCTTCATTCCCTGCAGCAGCTTTTTTGGCCTTGGCGATTTCCGTTTCCGCGTTCCGGACGGTTTTGGCATCTGCCATCTGCGCCACCGCGCCCTCCGGCTTGTGCTGCATCGCCTGCGCGATCCGGTTCTCTTTCAGCCTCTCCCAGCCGTCCTGTTTTTTCGTCCAGTTTTTTCAGATCGTCTGTAATATAGGCCGATGTAACAAAACATCGGTCTCGGATTGCAGAAAACCCCACTTTCGCGTAAAGGAAAGCGGGGTTTTTCTACGATCTGAGACGTACCGCACAATACGGTACGTCTTTTCTTTGTTTCCATGCATCGGACAAAAGCAGCGGCAAACACAATCTCACGAACCGCCGCAAAACTGCAGCCAACAGCCTTTTGCCCTGCGAAAAGTTATTTCTTCTTTTCGCCCGCTGCGCCGCCGCCAAAGGCGTTGTCCTGCGATTTATCGCGCTCGCCGTACTGAATGGGCGGATCCAGCAGATAATCGAACAGATCCTCACCGATAAACGCACGTGCTTTTTCCACAGCGGCAGCCTCATCCGGCGTATCCATCGCCTTGACGGATTCGAAGATCGGCTTAGGTTCGCCCTTGTGGTCGGGAGCGTCCAGATCGTAACGGAACACGCCGAGGTTCAGGCCGAACTCATGCGGGTTGTCGATGTAGGAATGGTGCGTGAAGAGATCCAGCGTTTTCAGCTTGCGGGCCTTCATATATGCCAGCACATAACCGGCAGCCGCCTGCTTTTCGGTAAATTTCTGCAGCTCACCGTTGCGGGAGTTAAAGCCCTGCTCGCTGAAGATGATGCGGCGCGGCCCGCCGTTGTACTGATACGCTTCCTGCGACAGGAAGGCCTCCAGCATTTCCATATTCTTGAAAGTGATCTTAGGCGTGCTGAACGTGAAGTTGGGCGCACGGTCGTTCCAGAAATCGGGATAGCTCAGATCTTCCGGATAAGGATGGTAGGCAACGCCCCAGCCGAAATTACCGTCGCGGGTGGCGTTTTCGTTCAGCAGCTCGATCACGCGGCGGCCTGGATAGTACCGCAGCGGGAAGCGCGGATTGTGGCAGGCGCCATCCCAGTACTGGTCCAGCGAAATGTACGCACGGAAATGGCTGCAGTAACGCTGGCCGGCCAGCCACGCCATACGCAGCGCCTGCGTATATTCCTGCACATACTGCTCTACCGGCATTTCACCGGCATTGCCCCACACATACTGGCTGCAGACCTCATTGGAAACGATAAAACCGCCCAGATGACCATATTTTTTGTCGGGGCGCGTGTAGCGCTGGGCAAGGAAATCCACAAATGCGCCAAAGTAACCCTGACCTTCCTCCGTTTGCATGTCAAATGCCGAAATAAACGCGTCCGAAGATTCCCAATCGAAGCCGGGATGGATGCAGGATTCCAGCAGAGCCTTTTCGCCGGTGGAGCCAAACAGACGCGGAGAGTTGAGCAGAATCATTGTCATCAGCTCAATGCTGCCCGTAGCACGGTCCACATCTTCCACGGCCTTTTTACGGAAATAATAGGTACGGCCGTTGTACTCGTGCGGGATGGTATCTTCACCGGGGAACACCGTCATCAGATTGGGCAGGTTGACGTTCATCAGGCCCTGACGGATGTTCAGGCTGTCGCGGAATTCGCGGGAACCGCCGAACACCTTGATGATGGGCGGCGTGGGATAAGCCGAAACATCCCACTGTACCTCCGGCGCAACATTCGTCACATAGCGCACGCCTTCTGCTTCTTCGCCGTCAGCATACACCGTGAAGCAGGAGTACATGCGGTCATTGGCATTGTCCTTGCGCGCAATGCAAATAATGCCGTCTTTCGCTTCGGCGCTGACAACAGAGAGTGTGCGGCCGGGCTTTTTGCCGATGGTGGGGACGGTTTCCCGTACCATCACAGCGCCGTCAGCGTCGGTGTAAAGCTTAACCGCATCACACAGAGCTTCGATTTTCAGAATCTTCATAACATTTCTCCTTTTCCATCCTGCCGATGATTTTTCATCGAATTTCATCCGTTAACCGAAAGCGTTATCCTCGGAAGTATCACGCTCGCCATACAGCAGCGGTGGATCCAGCAGATAACCGAGCAGATCCTCACCCGGCAGCATGCGGTCCACCGCATCCGCTGCACACAGTGCGTCCAAAGAACCGCTTTCATTCATTGCAGCTTTTCCATCGTCGAACGGTTCACCTTTACCGCTGTCTGCTTGATGCAAAAACCAATGCGATCGCAAGCATCGGTCCCTGATTTGAGAAAACCGGCGGCAGATGCTGTCTGCCGCCGGCACATCAATCAGGCGTTGCCAAGAACGTCATCGTGCTTCAGTTCGCCGCAAATGACCGTGGGGTTCAGCACCAGATCAAACATCTCCTCGCCGATGAAGGCGCGCGCCTTCTCCACAACGGCGGGTTCATCCGGGGTATCCATGGCCATGAAGGACTCAAAGATCGGCTTGGGTTCGCCGACGTTCTCCGGCTTGCTGGGATCGTAGCGGAAAATACCCAGATTCAGACCGAACTCGTGCGGGTTGTCAATGCAGGCGTGATGGGTCATCATATCCACGATGCCCATGTTGCGGCTCTTCATATATGCCAGAACATACGCCGCGGCAGCCTGTTTTTCCGTGATGGACTGCGTGGGGCCGTTCTGCGAGTTGAAGCCCTGCTCACTGAAGATGACACGGCGGCTTTCGCCGTTGTACAGGTACTCCTCCTGCGCAAGGAACGCCTTCAGCACCTCAATGTTCTTGAAGGTGATGCGGGGCGTATCAAACGCATACGTGGGAGAACGGTCATTCCAGAAATCCGGGAAATTCAGATTTTCCGGATACGGATGGTGCGCGATGCCCCAGCCGAAGTTGCCGTCGGCAGTAGCGTTTTTGTTCAGCAGCTCGACCATGCTGCGGCCGCTGTAATAACGCTTGGGTTCGGTAGCGCTGAAATTCAGGCCGCTCCAGAAATGGTCCAGAGAGATGTAGATACGGAAATGGCTGCAGTGCTTGCGGGCGCAGATCCACGCCAGACGCATCGCCTGCGTGTACTCGTCCATATACTCCTCCACAGTCTTTTCGCCGGCGTTGCCCCAGACGTACTGACTGTTGACCTCGTTGGAGATGATGGCGCCCACCATGCGGCCATACTTGCCGTCGGGACGGGTATAACGCTCCACAAGGAACTCCACAAACGCGCCGTAATAGTTCAGACCTTCCTCGGTCTCGGTGTTGAAAGCACTGATAAAGGCATTGGGGAAATTCCAGTCAAAGCCGGGATGAATGACCTTATCCAGCAGAGCTTTCTCGCCGGTGGAGCCGAAAGTTTTGGGCGCGTTCAGCAGAACCCAGGTGCTGATGGGCACGCTCTTCATCTGCTCGTCCATCTTTTCGATGCGGCTGCGGAGGAAGTAATAGGTCTTGCCGTTGTACTCGTAGGGAATGGTATCATCCGTCGGCACAGTGGACATGATACCGGGCAGGCTGATGTCAAAACGGCCCTGCTGAATGTTCAGCTTTTCGCCCAGCTTGGGAGGCGCACCCAGCGTTTTGATGATGGGCGGCTGGGGATAATCAGAGGTATTCTCCGGCACGTCGGCGGCGATATCCGTAACATAGCAGACGCCTTCCGCTTTTTCACCGTCTGCCACAACGGCAAAACGGGAATAAATACGATCGTTTTCGTTTTCCTTACGGGGCAGCGTGATCACGCCGTCCACAGCCGCGGTTTCCACACAGGAAAGCTCGCGTGCGGGGTTGGGGCCGACCGTTGCAACATATTCATGCACAGCAACGGCGCCGTCAGCATCAGTGTAAAGGCGGATATCTTCACGCCCGGCTTCGATTTTCAGAATCTTCATAATTCAATCCTCTTGCTTTGCTATTGGGTGTGTAAACGATTATTGGGCACGATAGATAAAGGCAAAACGGCCGTAAGGTGCGGCGTCGCCGTGCTCATAGAACTCTTCGATGGTCTCGTTTTTGCCGGTGTGGTCAGCCCACTTGAAGCGCAGCTCGAAGCCGTCTTTCTCCACGCCCAGCGTCGCGCGCGGAATGGCGATCATCATCTCGCGGCCATCCTTCTGGTAAGGAATGCGGGTATTGTCGCTCCAACGGTAACCGCCCATGCACTTCTGCACAAAGGTGGCACAGCCATCAAGAACGATATCGTTGACCAGATAGTGATAACCGTGCCAGTGCGGTGCATAGGGACGGCCGGCAACGCCGATGTACAGGTTCATCCACTTGGTGAACATATTGAAAACGATGGGTTCGCGGGTGCGGGCATAGAAGTAGACGTTCTTGTCGTCGTGCGCGACCTTCAGGACCTCAAACTCGTTGCGGCCGGTGTTGTCTTCGTAAATGACGCCGCCATGGCCCTCTGCCTTACGGGGCAGCGTACCGAACGGCATGGCCCAGTATTCGGGAACATCATTCCACTGATCAAAGCTGCCCTTTACGTCGATAGCGCGGGCAGGCTGAGCGGCGGGTGCGGCAGGTGCGCCCTTATAACGGCGGATATAGTCGCACAGCTGCATATAGTAGTTGTCGAAATGACCGCCGCGCATCGGCTCGGAATCACGGGAGTACTCCCAGTCAGCCTGGTCGACCATCAGCACGGGACGGCCTTCATCCCCCTGGATCTTACCTGCGGTCCACTCGTTCCAGCCTGTAAAGAATACGATACGCGGATCCAGATCGATGGCGCGCTCCCACTGCTCGGCCACATTGTAGCCATACATCAGGGCTTCGGGAGTCTTGTCGTTGCGGTGGTCATGGAAAGCACGGCCGCGGGGCACGGGATCGTTATAGAAAGCGCCGTCGCCGAAGCTGAGGTTGGGATGCTGGGAAACAGCGACCGCCACCACATCATTCACGCCGTTTTCATCCACCCATGCACGCTGGGGACGCTCGAAGTCGATCCACGGGCAGCCACCCTGCTTCTGGTGCTCGGTGGGCCACTGGGGCAGACGGAAGGTAAAGAACTCCTGCTGCTCAGGGGTACACTCGGCGGGATCGGCGATAATGAAAGGCTTGCCGTCCAGCTCGAACCACAGGTCGCGGAACAGACCGGGCTTGTACAGATCGTTCCATATCTCGTTCAGCGTCTCGCCGGAACGGGTATTGGTATAGTAAACGAATTTGGGCACGTTCCAGCCCTCTTTACGGTAAGCGTCAAACTCTTCCATAATGACGCGGACCTGCGGCCAGAAGGTGACGCGGTTGGTGGTATCGAAAACGATGAAATCCACACCGGCGGCAGTCAGCATTTTGCAATGACGGCGAATGACCCAGCGGTCGTCGGTATAATAGTAACCGAACAGAGGCTCATCCCAATACATGGCGCCATTCCATGCGGGATGGTTGAAATCCTGCATGGCTTCGGGATGCTCTTTCATCACTCTGGTAACATTACAGGGTGTGCCGGTGGGACGGCGGTGAGAACCCTGCGTCAGAAAGTAAAAGCAACCGACCATACGGTCTTCCCGCACAGGGCCGACCTGTTCTTCACCGGGCAAAAGACGATTCAGTGCGTCAACAGCATACAGAGCGCCAAAACTCGCGTTTTTATCCATAGTTTTTTCCTCTCTTCTTTTCCTTTACCGGCACTTATCCCTTTGCGCAGAACTCGCCCGCACAGCAAGTGCCTTTCGATAGAAAGATACCATATTCCCGTGTGGTTGTCCATGCGCAAGAACACGAAAAAGATCGTTATTTTTTGTACATTGTGTCTGTGGGTATTTCACATTTTCATAACAATTCTTTCACTCTTTTTCAAATCTTACACAACCATTTATCACGCAAAAAGCGTATGCTATACAATGTAAGCTGAACCTTCTGCCGCCACCAATGCGGCAGCGTTCACGATATATGACTGAAACGAAACACGGAGGTCAAATATGAGCAGCTTTAACGACGAAAAGCAGAAATATACCAACGATACCGCCCCTGTAAACAATGATTTCCAAAAAAGCAAACCTGTTCCGGAAACGCCGGTCCCCGAGACCGAAAGCAGCTCCGTCGCTGCCGCTGATGCTTTCATCTCCTCCGAAAGCACCTTTGAAAGTGTGACAGACGGCGCTTCTCAGACCGAAGCTCCTCAGCCGGAGGAACAGCACTGGAGCTACACCCCGAACTTCACGCTTCAGCCGCCCGTTCAAAACACCGCCGACCACAGCACCGACGCCTGCAAGGAGCCCGCACCGCAGCCGGCTTACAAAACGGAACGCAAAGCCCCGAGAAAAAACGCAGGCATCGCTCTTCTTCTGGTGTTCTGCATCCTGTTCAGCGGGCTTGCCGGTTTTGGCGGCGGCCTGCTGGCCGGAAACCTCAACAAGCCTGACACCGCCGTTACCGACGACGCCGCAGAACCCACCATTGAAGAACACGTCATTCCGCAGATCTCCGTGGAGGAAGGTCTTTCCTACGCCGAGCTTGCCGCTCTTGTCTCCCCCACCGTGGTACAGATCACAACGGAATACACCGTGGAAAACTTCTGGATGCAGCAGACTTCCACCGGCGCCGGCAGCGGCGTCATCATCTCGGCGGACGGCCGCATTGTCACCAACCATCACGTAGTGGAAGACGCCACCCGGATCAAGGTGATCCTTTCCACCGGAGATGAGTACGACGCCTCTCTCGTTGCCTCCGACGCACAGACTGACATCGCCGTATTGAAAATCGACGCAGCCGACCTGCCCTACGCCTCGGTCGGCGATTCCGACAAGCTTGTTGTCGGTCAGGAAGTCATTGCCGTCGGCAACCCGCTGGGCGAGCTGGGCGGCACTGTCACCAACGGCATCATCAGCGCTCTGGAACGTCAGATCACCGTGGATGACTACACCATGACGCTGCTGCAGACCAATACGGCTATCAATCCCGGCAACTCCGGCGGCGGCCTGTTCGATGTCTCCGGCAAGCTCATCGGCGTGGTCAACGCCAAATACAGCGACACCGGCGTAGAGGGCCTTGGTTTCGCCATCCCCATCAACACCGCAATGAAGTCCGCGCAGGATCTTATCGACGTCGGTTATGTGACCGGCCGGGTCAGCGTAGGTCTGCGCCTGCTGGATATTCTCAACCAGCAGACCGCATTTCAGTACCGTGTAAGCAAACTTGGGGTGTATGTGTACTCTGTTTCGGAAGGCACCAGTGCCGAACGGGCTGGCTTCCGTACCGGCGACCTGATCGTTTCGGTGGCCGGCACCGATGTGTACAGTGCCGACGAGGTCAAATCGGTATTCAACAGTCATGAGATCGGCGACGTTATTACCGTTGTTGTTGAGCGCAACGACGAGGAGCGCGAGCTGCAGCTGGAGCTCACTGAGTACGTTCCGACCGGCACACAGAACACCTGATACAGACTTTCCCCCATGCAGACAGCCTGGGCAGCCATTCAACCGGCTGCCCTCTCAGCCTGTCGAAAAAGGCCGCCTTTGGCGACCTTTTTCGACAGGCTGAATATATTTTTTACTTTAACTCGTCAAAATTCTTGGTCTGTTACCCACATAGCAGAACTTTAGATGAATATAACACATTTCCTGGCTTATCATAGGAATGATTTTCTTCAATATACTTTTGGAACTCTACCTTTT
>CAZYRD010000022.1:0-20960 GCA_964649475.1 uncultured Faecalibacterium sp. | reverse complement strand
GGAGATGTGCCCCGTTTTGGCCACCGATCGTTTTCTTCGGGGAAAACCACAGCCGTCATCTGCGGTATTTTCCCACGGCCTCCAGCCCGTAATTGATAAAAAGCTTCAGATTTTCGATATACCGCTCCGTGGGGAACACGTATTCGTTGAATCCGGCTGTCGGGCACAGAATGAACCGCCCGCTGGGAGCACCGCAGCACACACATTCATTGATCAGCTCCCGCAGCTCCTCACGGCAGTCGACGCTGAGACCGGCACGGTGGAGTTCCGTCCGCAGGACTGAGCGTTGTTTTGCACTTTATTTGATCGGATCAGGCCGGTGTACCCGTTTGGGTGCGCCGGTTTTTCTGCGCCACCATTCGCCCTGCAAGTGAATTTTTCCCGCTTAACGCGTTCTTGTTTTTGATATAGCGGTGTGTTATCATCGGTACAGACCGGTCGAAACTATTCAGGAGGTACACGTTATGCTTTATCTGTCAGAAAACATCCGCGCGCTGCGCCGCGCAAAAGAGCTGACGCAGGAGGAGGTTGCCGCCGCGGATAAAACAGCCGGACTGCTGCCCCACCGCCGTGAAAGCCGCGAGGAGATACGGGCAGTGATCGCCGGTCAGCCGGACGCCGGTGAGATCGACAGCTATCTGCGCTGGCTGCTTCTGGGGGAGTGAGCTCTCTTTGTTTGCGGTCGGCCTCCAGCCTCTTCATTCGGGCGTTCCGCTTGCCGCCGGCAGCACCACACGCACAGAAAACCGCCGCAGCCCTGCGGACTGCGGCGGCAATTCTTTTGCTTATTCTTCCGGCTTTTTCTCCAGCTTGAGGGGGTAATCGCCCAGCTTTTTCACCTTGAAGCCGTTGGCTTTGTACTCCTCGTAGTCGAAGGCTTCCAGCTCGTCGATGGCCAGCTTGTGGAACTCGTAGAAGTTGTGCCACCATTCGTAGCCGCTGCCCAGCTCGGCGTTCAGATAGGCGTCGGCGATGTCGCAGCCCATGGCGGGAGCCACATAGAAGGCGCCCATGGACAGCACGTTGACGCCGTTGCCGGTGATGGCGCGCAGCGCAGCGGGAACGCTTTCCACGACGCCCGCGTGGACGTGGGGGCACTTGGAGGCGGCGATATGGATGCCCATACCGGTGCCGCAGAACACCAGTGCACGCTCGAACTCGCCTTCGGCGATGGCGGCGCCCACGCGCAGACCAACGCGGTGGAACATCAGATCGGTGTCGTTATCGGGGTCGGAATCGGCGGTGACGCCCAGATCGGTGATCTTCCAGCCCTTTTCGCGCAGATGAGCACAGACGGCCTCTTTCAGGGGATAACCCGCAAAATCCGCACCAACGACCAGATATTTGTCTTTTACAGTTTTCATATTTCCTTTTTCCTTCTTTCCTTGCAAATAGCGGGCAGCGCCCTTTTTACAGTTTCATTGTAGCACTAAAAAACAAGGCGTGTCAATCGCCTGCGGGAAAATCTTGCGGAATCGCCGCAAAAGATGTATACTGTACCTGAAAACAGTATTCTGCAGCGGGGACGCGGAAAGGAGCCGGTATGCGTTTTAAGGTAAAGGAGAATTGCGTGGGCTGCGGCATGTGCGTGGTGCGCTGCCCACAGGTGTTTTCGATGACGGCACAGGGCCGTTCGCAGGCGATGGAGGGCGACATCCCGCCCGATACAGAGACAGCCGCCATCGATGCCATGATCGGCTGTCCCATGGGTGCCATTGAGCCGGTGCTGTAAAACCGGGTCTTTTTGTTCAGCAATATAAGAAAAGCCCGCTGTACGGACGGTACGGCGGGCTTTTTCCTTTGGAGCGTTTTGCGTTACAGCAGGTCTTGTTGATGGATCTCCGGTGCGTCGGGCGTTTTTTCTGCTTGGCGGCACCGGTTTTTTCTTACTGCACCGGTAACGCAAAGGCCGGCGCGGGCATGCCGTCGGCACGGCAAAGATTCGCCTGCTCCAGATAGACCTTATTATACATGGCGAAATGCACCTCGGCGGCGTCCGTACCTTCCGGCACGGTGACGGCGACGGTGTCGGGCCCGGTGATGACGGCGGACGCGGCAAGCTCCTCCCCTGCCTCATTCATAAAGCTGAAGCCGCACAGCGCATCCCCATTGGGGGTCGCAAGACCGGCGCCGGTGCAGGCGAAGCGCACCGTGACGGTATCGCCTTCTTTTGCGGCGCACACCGGCATGGGAGAGTTGGCCTCTTCCAGCGTGCCGATGCCGTACTCCTCTGCCAGCACCTGCGCCGCAACGCGCTTTGCCAGAGGATATTTGTAGGGGGCGTGAGCGAAGTCGGGGTCATCGGGCAGAGAGCCAAGGTCACGGGCAACGGCCACATAGGAGCGGGGGATGATATCCACCGCGCGCAGCTGACGGCTGCGCACCCAGTACAGATGCCTGAAATAGGCGTCGCATTCGTCCCGGTAGGAGGACAGCTGCACGTTGTAGAACGGGAAATCAAACCCGAAGCGGGCACGCTCGTCCGCAACGAATTCGGCGAGGTCGGTGTCGTAGGAGAGCGCCATCTCCTTCCAGATGCCTTCGCTTTCGCCCTGGAAGAAGATCTGCCCCTTGAACTGCAGGCCGATGAGCGGCGCAATGAGGGTGTTGAAATAACCGGCCACGGGGACGTTTGCACCAGTGGTGTAGCCCAGCCGGCCAGCCAGATCCTGCGGCATCAGCTCGCGCAGGCAGGCGCCGCCGGCGCACATCATCACCACGCCCACCGGCACGGGGACTTTTTCGGTAAGCAGGCGGGCAAAATAGTAACCGAGAGCCGAAAAACGCTTTGCGTTTTCTTCGTCCGGACGGTTCCAGCACCATTCAGGCTCAATGATATCCCGCGAGGGGGTGTTGTGGAAGCGCTTGCAGGCGATCGCACCGCCCTGCGTCTGGCGGAACAGACGGATGGGCAGATCTCCGTCAAGGTCGGCGGCGATCTCCGGCGTTACGCGCAGGCAGGGCGCGAGGTTGAGTTCGGCATTGGACTGCCCGCCGATGACCCACACGTCACCCACGAGGATATCGGTGAAGGTATCGCTGCCCCACGCCGAAGAAACAGTCATGCTGCCCGGCACAAACGAAGCTTCACGGGGGGCAAAGGTCAGCGCAAAGCGGCCTTCGGCGTCCACTTCGGCGGTGACGGTCTCGCCGCCCCAGCAGCCGGTGACCTGTGCGCCGGCGTGGCTGCTCCAGCCCCAGACGGTGATGGGACGTCCGCGCTGCAGCACCATATGAGAGGAAAAGATACCGGAGACCTTCCACTCCGGCAGGGGTTCGGCTTCAAAGCATTCCGCCGCTTCCTGCTGCAGCTCTCCCTGCGGCAAAGCGGGGGCGTCCTCCGGCACGGCGGGGGCTTCCGTTGTCATTTCCCGGATCTCTTCACTCATGGTATACTCTCCTTTTCTGGGTCTGCGCGCCAAAGTCCGGCGCAGACTTTTCGTTTGCTTTTATTATACTTTCCCGTGGGGATTTGTCAACGGCCTGTGCGGAGCTTTTCGGCGTTGACTTTTTCCGCAGCCTCTGCTATGCTGAAAAAAAATTGCACAGGAGGACAAAAGCATGTTGATCACAGATACGGCAGCGCTGGCGCAGTACGGCAGCACAAAGAGGCTTTGGCAGGGGATCCCCGGCATTGAGATCACCCCCGGCGGACGGCGGTTCGTCACCTTTTATTCCGGCGGCAGCCGGGAGGAGATCGGCAACTGCGTGGTGTTGCTGTGCGCGGAAAAAGACGGCGCTTTCGGCGAACCCTGTGCCGTCGCGGCCCCGGCAGCGGGCCACCGCTGCTTTGACCCCTGCCTGTGGTGCGACCCACAGGGCAGGCTGTGGCTGTTTTGGGCAGATGTACCGGACCACGTGGTGCGGGCGGTGCGCTGCGACGCGCCGGATGCGCCCGACCTTTGCTGGAGCGAAGAAATGACCATTGGCTGGGGCGTGATGATGAACAAGCCCACCGTGCTGGAAAGCGGCGAATGGCTGCTGCCGCTGACGCTGTGGGGCGCGCATGTGGTCGGCCCCACGCCGCAGCATATCGTCCCGCAGCAGTACGACGGCACCGCCGTGTGGCACAGCACCGACAACGGCGAAAGCTTTGCGCTGCTGGGTGTGGCGGACGTACCGCAGCGCTGGTTTGACGAGCACATGCTGCTGGAAAAACGCGACGGCAGCCTTGCGCTGTACGTGCGCGCCGACTGCGGCATCTGCAAAAGCGTTTCCACCGATGGCGGCCGCAGCTGGAGTCAGGGAGAGGACAGCGGCCTCGGCGGGCCGAATTCCCGCTTTTTCATCCGGCGGCTGCGCTCCGGACGGGTGCTGCTCATCAACCACCACAACCATACCGGGCGCAACAATCTGACGGCGTTTCTTTCGGAGGACGACGGCGTCACATGGCCGCACCGGCTGCTGCTGGACGAGCGGGACGACGTCTCCTACCCGGACGCCGTTCAGGCCGCGGACGGCAGCATCCACATTGTGTACGACCGCGAGCGCGGCGGTTTTCAGAAGTGTGAGGCCGATGCTCTTGCCTGCGCCCGGGAGGTCTTGACGGCGGTCATCACCGAGGAGGATATTCTTGCCGGAGCGCTCGTCAGCCCGCAAAGCCGGCTGAAACAGATTGCCAGCAAGCTGACGGTGTACGACGGACCGGCGCTGTTTTGACAAAAACGAATTCACCAAAAAGAAACGGATCCGGCGGAGGCAGACACGCTCAGAATGCCGTTGCTTATGCAGAAAACCAGCCCTCTGTATGCAGACACATACGGCGGGCCGTTTTTTTTAGGTCATTCTTTTTTTGGCTTTGACCGCCCGCATGATGAAGATGGCTGCAATGCGGAGCAGACAGCCCCCGGCGATGATCATACCGATCATTCTTGCATCAACGCTCCTGGGGCCGATGCCGGTGCAGTGATCGTGAATATAATACCAGCGCACCCGGTATGCCGCCGTACCATTTTCCACGCGAAAGGAGCCAGTCCACCGCGCCAGCGGGACGGATGCGACATTTTTGTTGCGCAGCCGCGGCGGACGGCATACACTGGATGGAAAGGAGGTCGATGCGTTTATGCCGACCGGAATGATCCATGTGCAGGCCGTCACGGGCGAGGTCCTGCCCGTGGCGGGTGTGATTGTCCGCATTACCGATGAATTTGACGTGGAGGTGGAACGTCTTATCACCAACGAAGAGGGAGACAGTGCGCCGGTGGAGGTCTGGACGCCGCCCGCAGCGCTTTCGCTGGATGAGAACAACACCACCCTGCTTCCCTATGCGCTTTACAACATCTACGCCGAAAAAGAGGGGTATGCCCCCATCACCATTCGCGGCGTGCAGGCGTTTGAGGGACAGACCAGCCTGCAGATATTGCCGCTGCAGCCCGCCGCGCCTGTGGGCGAGGGTACCGCCGCCCCTGCGCAGGAGGAGATTTTCGACATTCCCGTCCATCATCTGTTTGACCCCGACGCACCGCAGCCATCCACCGCGCCGCAGCTGGAATGCGAGCGCCCGTGGGTGCTGCCGTACGTCATCATCCCGCAGTACATCACGGTACATCTGGGCCGGCCCACTGCCAGTGCTCAGGACGTGACCGTCACCTTCCGGGATTACATCAAAAACGTCTGCTGCAGCGAGATCTACCCCACATGGCCGGAAAACGCCCTGCGGGCCAACATCTACTGCCAGATCAGCCTTGCGCTGAACCGCGTGTTCACCGAGTGGTATCTGAGCAAGGGGTACAGCTTTCAGATCACAAACTCCACCTCGTACGACCAGTATTTCGTCTACGGGCGGAATATTTTTGAAAACGTGTCGCGCATTGTGGATGAGCTTTTCGCCACCTACATCCGCCGTCCGGGCACCATCAACCCGTTTTACGCCGAATACTGCGACGGCAAGCAGGTGACCTGTCCCGGCTTAAAGCAGTGGGGTACCGTGACGCTGGCCGATCAGGGCTACACGCCGTACCGGATCCTGACCTATTACTACGGCACCAATCTGGAGCTGGTGACCTCCAACAACATCGCGTCCATTCCGCAAAGCTACCCCGGCACGGCGCTGACCGTCGGCAGCACCGGCACGGCGGTACGCACCATTCAGCGGCAGCTGAACCGCATTGCCAAAAACTATCCGGCTTTCGGCACGCTGAACGTGGACGGCGTTTACGGCACCGACACCGCAGCCGTGGTGCGGCGTTTTCAGCAGCAGTTCAACCTGACGGCGGACGGCGTTGTAGGGTATTCCACATGGTACAAGATCAGCTATATTTACGTCGCGGTGAAAAAGCTGGCCGAGCTTGGCAGCGAGGGAGAGTTCCCCAATCAGGACAGCGTGGGTGATGCGGAGGGCAATTTCCCCGGCACCAACCTGACCATCGGCAGCAGCGGGACCTCCGTCCGACTGGTGCAATACTGGCTGAACACGGTGCGCGGCTACATTGAAGGACTGCCGCTGCTGACCATTGACGGCAATTACGGGCAGGCCACCGCCGCCGCCGTACGCACCTTCCAGACATGGGCCGGACTGACGGCGGACGGCATTGTTGGCCCTGCCACATGGAACGCCCTGTACCGGGAGTTCTCCTCCGTCATGCTGGAGGAAAACACCGAGCTTGGCTATGTGACCGAATACCCCGGCACGCCGCTGCGGCAGGGCAGCCGCGGCAGTGCGGTGCGCACGCTGCAGTTCTGGCTGCTGGTGGTCAGCGACGAATACCCGCAGGTGCCTGCCATTGAGGTGGACGGCAGCTACGGCCCGGCCACCACAGCGGCAGTACGCGCTTTTCAGCAGACCTTTGGTCTGACCGTTGACGGCGTTGTTGGGCCTGCCACGTGGAACCGCCTGCGGCAGATCTTCGCCAGCGTGGCGCTGACGCTGGTGCCCGGTGCGGATCTGCCCGGGACCTATCCCGGCACGCCGCTGCGGCGGGGTTCCACCGGCAGCGCCGTGCGGGAGATGCAGTATTACCTGTACGTGCTTTCGCTGTACTACCCCACCATTCCCGCCATTGCCTACGATGGCAATTTCGGTGCGGCAACACAGGCGGCGGTCATCGCCTTTCAGGAGCTGTTCGGGCTGACGGCGGACGGTGTTGTCGGCCCCGCCACATGGAGCGCTTTGTATGCACAGTACATCCGTATCATCAATGTGGAGGGCGCGGCACGCTCTTCGGTCATTCCCGCATTCGGCAACACGCTGGGGCTGGACAGCGAAGGCCCGCTGGTGCTTTGGCTGCAGCAGGCGCTGCAGTTTATTTCCATGTTCTATCCCCCTGTGCGCAATCCTATTCAGGAGGTGGATCCGCTTGGGCAGCCCGTACCGCCGGACGAGGGCGTATATGACGACCCCGGCGAGTACAAAATTTACACCTATCTGGCCGTACAGAGCTTTCAGCGGGAGTTCGGCCTGCCCATGACCGGCGAGGTTGACCGCGCTACATGGGAGGCGCTGGTGGAGATCTACTCGCTTGCCAGCGCACAGGACGTGTACGGCGAAGAGGAAGCTGCGGCGGAATCCAATACGGAATGGTCCGGCCGGGTACTGCAGGAGGGCAGCTTCGGCCCGTATGTGCTGCAGCTGCAGCGACAGCTGAACCGCCTTGCCGGGGATTACTGCGGCGTGGGCTATGTGCCCGAGGACGGGGTTTTCCGCACGGATACCCTGCGCACGGTACAGCGTGTACAGCGCGACGCCGGTCAGCCCGCCACCGACAGCGTGGACCGCGCCACATGGGAGGCCATTCAGCAGGCGCTTGCGCCGCAGACGGCCGGCAGTACGGACGCCGCGGGAGAATACGATCCGCTTTCGGCACGGCCATCTGCCCATGCAGGGACCTGCACGACCTGCAGAAAACGCTGACATCCGGCATTTGCACACACAGAAAAGGAGCTGCCGCGGCTGCGGCAGCTCCTTTGGCTTTTAGGGGGACGTTTTCGGTAAAGGGAGCTTTAATCCCCGGCTTTGCCCATCTGGGTGGTGTACAGATGATAGTACAGGCCACCCTTTGCCATCAGCTCATCGTGGCTGCCGGCTTCCAGGATCTTTTTGTCACCGATGAAGAAGATGCGGTCACATTTGCGGATGGTGGAAAGACGGTGGGCAACAATGAAGGAGGTACGGCCCTGCATCAGCGCATCTATACCGTTCTGCAGAAGCTTTTCGGTCTTGGTATCAATGGAGGAGGTCGCCTCGTCCAGAATGAGGATCTTGGGGTCGGACAGCATGGTGCGGGCAAAGCTGATGAGCTGCTTCTGGCCCTGCGACAGACGGCCGCCGCGCTCGCTGACAGCGGTGTCGTAGCCGTTGTCCATCTGCATGATGAAATCGTGGGCGCAGACCGCCTTGGCTGCGGCTTCGATCTCCTCCTGCGTGGCGTCCAGCTTGCCGTAGCGGATGTTGTCGCGGATGGTACCGGTGAAGATGAAGGAGTCCTGCATCATGATGCCCATCTGGTCACGCAGAGATTTCAGCGTCACCTTGGAGACATCGTGCTCGCCGTCCAGCAGAACCGCACCGCCGTTCAAGTCGTAGAAGCGGGAGATGAGGTTGACGATGGTGGTTTTGCCGGCACCGGTATGCCCCACCAGCGCGATGCTTTCGCCCTTTTTGATGTGGAAGTTGATATCCTCCAGAATGTGGACGCCCTCCTCATAGCCGAAGGTGACGTGGTCGAAGGTGACCTCGCCCTGAATTTCAGGCATCTCGGTGGCGTCGGGCGCATCGGCGATGGTGACGGGCTCATCCATCGTTTCAAAAATACGCTCCAGATAAGCGATGTTGTTGATGAAGTTGTTGTAGATGTTGGCCAGGTTGGTGATGGGCTGCCAGAAACGGCTGGCGTACTGGCTCATGGCGGAGAGGATACCGAAGGAGACGATGAGCCCGCCGCCGTACCAGTACACACCGGTCAGATACAGGAAGGTGGAGACCACCTGCGTCAGAATGATGGAGAACAGCCACACCGAGTTGGAGATATAGATGGCATCCATCCACGTCTTGCGGCAGGCGGAGAGCAGCTCCTTGCAGGTGTTTACATTGGAACCCTGACGGGCGAACAGCTCGCTGACCTTGGCGCCCTCCAGACTTTCGGCCAGATAGGCGTTGAAGTTGGAGTTCTTGTTGGACTGCGCCTGCCATGCGCGGCGCTGCCGTGGTTTGATGAGCAGGATCCAGCCCACAAAGATGGGCAGACCCGCCACGATGACAAAGGCCAGCTTGACGTCGGTGGTGAACATGAACACCGCCACAAGGATCAGGGTGATGCACTCCATGACCATGTTCAGGATGCCGTTGGAGAGGATATCTGCCACCGAGTTGACGTAGTTGACCACACGCACGAGGATCTTGCCGGCGGGACGGCTGTCGTAATAGGTGAAAGGCAGCCGCTGCAGGTGGGCGAACAGGTCTTCGCGGATGTCGTAGATGATGCCCTGTGCGGCGTGTGCCATCAGACGGGCACGGATGACGTTGAGCAGGATGCTGACAAGCAGGATGCCCACGTAGATGAGCAGCAGCCGCAGCAGATAGCCGTAGTCCTTGTTGGGCACGGCGTCATCCAGCACCCACTGGCTGATCTTGGGGATGTACAGCGCGACGATGGCGGTGATGGAAGCCAGCACCAGAGAGATGAGCATTTTGCCGCCGTGGCGCTTGATGTACTTACCGGCGCGGAGCAGGTGTTTTACGTTAAACGGAGTTTCGAGGTTTTCGTCAACGCCGAAGGTGTTGCGTTTTGCCATGCTCACTCGCCCCCTTTCTGTTCATCGGCATCGTAGGGGATGTCATTCTGCAAGCAATAGGTCTCGTAGTACAGACCACCCTTTGCCATCAATTCATCGTGGGTGCCGCGCTCGGCAATGCGGCCCTTGTTCAGCACAAGGATCTCATCCGCCGCCTTGACGGAGGAGATGCGCTGAGCAACAATGATCTTGGTGCAGGGGTATGGCAGCACGGACAGCTGCTCGCGGATGTATTTTTCCGTTTCGCTGTCCAGCGCGCTGGTGGTGTCGTCCAGTACGACGACGGGAGCTTCCATGGCAAGGGCACGGGCCAGTGCTACACGCTGGCGCTGACCGCCGGAAAGGCCCACGCCGCGTTCGCCGACGACGGTCTCGTAGCCCTCGGGCATTTTTTCAATAAACTCGGCCGCACCGGCACGGCGGGCAAAATCTTCGATCTGCTCCTGCGTGAGGTCGGGGTTGCCGAAAGCGATGTTGGAGGACACGGTGTCCGAGAAGAGGAACACGTCCTGCGTGGCGTTGCCGATGCTGCGGCGCAGCTCGTTGATGTTCCACATATGGACGTCGCAGTCATCCACCAGCACAGAGCCGGCCCTGGTGTCGTACAGACGGGCCAGCAGGTTGATGATGGTGGTTTTGCCGGAACCGGTGGAGCCCATGATGGCAAGGGTCTTGCCGGGTTCCACGGTAAAGCTGATGTCCTCCAGGACCTTCTCGCGGCCGTAGGCAAAATCCACGTTGCGGAACTCCACCTTGCCCTTGACGGTTCCTTTTGGATGCTCAACGGCATCCTCGCGGTTGATGATGGAGGGACGGGCGTAATAGATCTCGATGACCTTGTTGGCAGAGGTGGCAAAGCGCTGCAGGTCGTTGAGGTAGTTGCCCAGCGTGCTCATGGGGCTGGAAAGCGCCCAGGACAGCGAGGTGAAGATGGTCAGCTCGCCGAAGGTAAGCTCGCCCTTCATGATGAGGGACGCGCCGAAGAAGATGGTGATGACGGTCATGGCGTTGGCGAGGATATCGATGCCCGGATAGAACTTGAGCCAGCGCTCGTTGATGTCCAGATTGGCGTCGTGGAACGCCTTGTTATGCTCGCGGAATTTTTCTTTTTCGTACTCCTCGCGGGCAAAAGCCTTGACCACCTTGTTGCCGGCGATATTCTCCTGTGCGGCGGTGTTCAGCGCGGCAGAGCGCTCGCGCAGGTCGACAAACAGGGGACGGATCTTTCTGGAATAGATAAAGGTGATGGCCAGCAGCAGCGGTGCAACAGCGACCAACGCCAGCGTCAGCTTGACGTTGACGAACATAAAGAACGCCAGCGTGCTGCCAAAACGGACAAAGCATTCCATCAGGTTGAAGACGATGTGGGTGGTAAAGTGACGCACCCAGTCCACGTCGCCGGAAAGGCGGGTCATAAGGTCGCCTGCGCGGTGACGGTCAAAGAAGGCCATCTCCTGATGCTGCAGGTTTTCGAACAGCCGGCTTTTCAGGTTGTAGACCACGTTCTGTGCACTGCCTTCAAACCAGATCATCATCAGGTAGCGCAGGCCCTGCTGTACGCATACCACCACCAGCATGGTGATCAGCAGACGCAGCATGGGATCCACGTTGTGGTTCACGATGACCTCGTCCACCAGCTCGGCGGAGAGGAACGGGTTGATAAGACCCATCACCGTGGTGACCAGCGAGATCAGCAGGCCGATGAGATACCGCTTTCGGTAAAGCGGATCCATGTTCTTCCAAATCCAACGAATCTGAAACATAACGATTTCTCACCTCGTTTCCCGACGGGTACGTCCGCTGCATGGAAGAGCGCAGCGGGGAGCACGGCGCGCCGGGCCCTGTTGCTTTTAACAGGGTGTTTGCATGGGTTTTGCGGTTTGCAAAAGGTTATATATCGCAGCCGGCGCCGGATGGTACCGGCTGCGGCGGACACAGGGTTCAGTTGGCAGGGGTGACCTTGAGCGTGACGAGTTCGAAGTTGCCCACGGGCAGGGTGACGGCGTCCTCCGTCACGTCCAGCTCTTCCAGCTCGTTTTCCATCAGGTCGCACAGCACGGCGCGTTTGACGGGGAATCCGAAGCGGAATGCGGCGGCGGGGGTACGGCGGTCGTAGGCTTCGTAGGCGCGCACCACCACATCGGCGGAGTCCTCCGCCTTTTTGACGGTGTCGATCATCACGTTTTCGGCGCTGCAGTTCACCAGAGACCACTCGGCGGGCAGGTCGCCGTCATGCGCGGGCTGTTCCACTGCCACCAGAGGCTGGTTGAGTGCCAGAGCCTGCTGCTGGGTGCCGGCGCAGCGCCAGCCGCCCGTATGCGGCAGCAGAGAGTAGGTGAAGCTGTGGATGCCCTTGTCAGCCTCGGGGTCGGGATAGGTGGCGCATTTCTGCAGGGTCAGGCGCAGGGTGCTGCCCTCGGCGCTGTGACCGTACTTGCAGTCGTTCAGCAGGCTGACGCCGTAGCCGTCCTCGGAAAGGTCGGCCCATTTATGGGCGCAGACCTCGAACTTGGCGGCGTCCCAGCTGGTGTTGCGGTGGGTGGGACGTTCCACATGGCCGAACTGGATCTCGTAGGTGGCGCGGGCGGTGTGGACATCCAGCGGGAACACAGCCTTGAGCAGCTGGTGCTCGTCGTGCCAGTCCAGAACGGTATCCACGTCGATGCGCTCGCAGTTTTCGTACAGCCAGACGGTCTGCTCGATGGTGCTGCCAAGGTACTTGCGGCGCACACGGATTCCGGCGCGGCTGCCGTCCGCCACGCTGGTCAGCTCGGCGGCGTCATCCAGCACCCACATCTTCTGCTCGTGGTAGCTGCTAATCTCCCACGCGTCGTAAGCGCGGGGGTAGTCCTCGAAGATCTGCAGCTCGTTGCCTTTTTCGCCGGGCTTGAAAACGCTGCGCTGCGCGCGCTTATCCCACAGCTCGGCAAAACGGCCGGCCTCGTCCAGAGTCAGACGGTAGAAGTCGTTTTCGATGGTGTGGCCGCTCACGGTGACGGAACCGGTCCCGGCCGCGGCGGGCACGGGAATGACCTTCCAGCCCCATGCCGGGATGGCCCCCACCTCGGCGGTGGTGCCGTCCGGCAGGGTGACGGGGCCGCCGTGGGCAAAGCCGGTGGGGTTGAACACCAGCACGCCGCCTTCCGGCGCGTGGATGCGGCTGCTCAGGCCCTCGATGGCGGTGCGCTGCGCGGCGGCGGCGGTGGCGGCCACCTGTGCGTACATGGCGGTGCTGTCCTCGTAGACCTCGTGGATGGAGGAGCCGGGGATGACGTCATGGAACTGGTTGAGCAGCACGGTCTCCCAGCCGTCGTTGATGGCGTTCTGCGGATAGGCGGCACCGTTCCACAGCATATTGGCCACACTCAGGCCCTCGGCGCGCTGCAGGGCGTACTCGTTTTTACGGTTGGCCTTTTTGTTGCGCGCCTGACTGGTGTAGGTACCACGGTGGTATTCCAAATACAGCTCGCCCACCCAACGCGGGGTGCGGCGCAGCTTGCCGCAGGAAGCCTTGAAGTTGGCGAGGCTGCGCTCCAGCCAGCCCTTGGAGAAGCTCATCTGTGTGCGGGGCACGCCGGGCAGGCCGCAGGCAAGGCGGCGCTGCATTTCCAGCATGTGGCGGGTGGGGCCGCCGCCGCCGTCGCCAAAGCCGAAGGTCACAACGGTCTCGTTGTTGTACTCTTTCTGCTGGTAGCGGTTCCAGGTGCCCATGACCATCTCGGGCTCGGTGTTGGCCACGTAGGTGGTACCGGTACGGGGCTTGCCGTCCGCGGGCAGGTTCTGGGCGGTGAGGAAGCTGGTGAACACCTCGCTGCCGTCGATACCCTGCCACCAGAAGGTGTCGTAGGGCAGGCAGTTGGTCTCGTTCCAGCTTATCTTGCTGGTGACGAAATTGTCCACGCCGCTCTTTTTCAGGATCTGCGGCAGTGCGGCGCTGTAACCGAACACGTCCGGCAGCCACAGGGTGCGGCTGTCCACGCCGAATTCCTGCTGCATGAAACGCTTGCCGTGCAGGATCTGGCGAACGAAGCTTTCGCCGGAGATGAGGTTGCAGTCCGCCTCCAGCCACATGGCGCCGTCCACCTCCCAGCGGCCCTCGGCCACGCGCTGCTTCACGCGCTCATACACCTCGGGGGCCTCCTGCTTGAGGTACTTGTACAGCTGCGGCTGGCTGGACATGAACAGGTATTCGGGGTATTCCTCCATCAGCTTGAGCACGGTGGAGAAGCTGCGCTGGGTCTTTTCCTTGGTCTGGGCGTAGGTCCACAGCCAGGCCACGTCGATGTGGGTGTGGCCGATGAGGTTGACCACCGGGGCTTCCTCGCCGCCCTTGTTGCACAGGCCGTTGTACAGCTCGGTTTCCAGCAGGGCGCGGGCTTCGGCCAGAGAGGCAAAATACGCCTCGCTTTTGGGGGCGCGCATGTCGATGCAGTTGGCGGCACGCTCCAGCACGCGGCGCATGGCGGCGTACTCGGTGCCGTTGCCGTTCATATGGCACAGCGCCCGGTAGGGCACCAGAAAATCATAATAGGCGGCAAAAACGCGCTGGTCCACCTCTTCCAGACGGAAACGGATGTTGCAGTCGCTGCCGTCCATGCCGGTGTAGTAGTAGACCTCGACGTGCAGCTTTTCGCCGGCGGGCAGAAGGGCTTCGGTGTGGTTGGTGTCCAGACCCTGCACCATTCTGCCATTGATGTACAGCAGACCCTGCGGGTTGCTGGCATCCCACTCGCCTTCGTGGCCGGTGGTCATGCGCAGATAAACATTTTTATACTCCGGCAGCGCGGGAGTTTCCACGTCAAAACGGAACCAGCAGTGCTTATCCACACCGTCAAACCGCATGCCGTCCTCAAAGGGCAGCCAGCCCTCTGCGGGCGCGGTGTTGCCGGTCTTATACCCACAGGGAACGAACTCGATGCCCGCCGGCCCCGCCAGCGGCTGGGTATGATGCTGCGCCAGCGTTTCGCACACAAGGCGCAGTTTATCCATTACAAAATCCATCTCTCTGCTCTCCTTATCTTTAAAATACATCAAATACAACTTCTAAAGTTGACTGCATTTTACCATATTTCCACTGAAAATGGTACCCCTTCGGGGCAAAAACCCTTCGTCAAAACGCCTAACTTCCCTTCGAAAAACTAGTGAAATTGCAGAAAAGTGAAAATGCTTTGCAACCATCTTCGCAACACGATATAATGAAAGAGAACAACGGCGGGACGGCCGCCGACAGCCCCTTTTTTGACAGTTCAACGCAAAGGAGCGCGATTTATGAAAAAGACGATCTACCTGCTGAGCAACGCCCACCTTGACCCCGTATGGCAATGGGAATGGGAAGAGGGCGCTGCTGCGGCGCTTTCCACCTTCCGCTGCGCGGCGGATTTCTGCGACGAGTTTGACGGATATGTGTTCAACCACAACGAGGCCCTGCTTTACAAATGGGTGGAGGAGTACGAGCCCGCCCTGTTTGAGCGCATCAAAAAGCACGTGGCCGCCGGGAAATGGCACATCATGGGCGGCTGGTTCCTGCAGCCGGACTGCAACATGCCCAGCGGTGAGGCCTTTGTGCGGCAGATCCTTGAAGGTCGGCTGTATTTTGCCGAAAAGTTTGGCAAGTGCCCCACCACGGCCATCAACTTCGACCCCTTCGGCCACAGCCGCGGTCTGGTGCAGATCATGAAGAAAAGCGGCTTTGACAGCTATCTGTTCTGCCGTCCCGGCGAGGGTTTTCTCCATCTGCCGGACTCCCCGTTTGTCTGGGTGGGCTGCGACGGTTCCACCGTACTGGCGCAGCGCCTGCCGGATTACGGCTCGGCACTGGGCAAGGCGGCGGACAAGATCCGCGGTTACGCCGAAAACCGCCGGCCGGATTCCGATTACGACGCCTGCCTGTGGGGTGTGGGCGACCACGGCGGCGGCGCTTCGCGCAAGGATCTTGCCGATATTGCCGCGCTGAAAAAAGAGTATGCAGAGAAGGACGTTCTGCTGCTGCACGCCACGCCGGAGCAGTTTTTTGCCCGCGCCGCCGAAGAGCAGGCCGCGCTGGAGGCGAAAGGCGAAAGCCTGTACCGTCACGAGGGCGACCTGAACCCGTGGGCGGTGGGCTGCTACACCAGCCAGATCCGCGTAAAACAGAATTACCGTCGTCTGGAAAACGAGCTGTTCAGCACCGAAAAAATGTGCACCGCCGCCGAGGCCGCCGGTATGGCATGGCCTGCGCAGGAGTTCAACGAGGTGCTTTACGACCTGCTGACGGTGCAGTTTCACGACTCGCTGCCCGGTTCCTCCATCCAGCCGGTGGAGGATATGATCCTGCGGAAGATCGACCACGCGCTGGAGCTCCTCTCCCGTGTGCGCACCCGCGCTTTCTACGCGCTGGCAAAGGGCCAGAAGGCCGCTGAGGAGGGGCAGATCCCCATCCTCGCCTTCAACCCGCACCCCTGGCCGGTGGAGGCTGACCTGCACTGCGAGATGATGCTGTGGGACCAGAACTGGGCCGACGAGTTCAGCATGCCGCAGGTGTGGGCGGACGGCGTCATGCTGCCCACCCAGTGCGAAAAAGAGGACAGCAACCTGAATCTGGACTGGCGCAAGCGGGCGGTATTCCACGCCACGCTGGCTCCCATGCAGATGAATCGGTTCGACTGCACCTACACCCGCATTCCCGCAAAGCCCGTGCCCGACCAGAAGGACGGCGCGTTCTATCACTTTGAAAACGGCCGCATCGCGGTGGACATCGACCGTGCCACCGGTACTCTTTCCCGGTACGCCGTGGACGGTGAGGAATATCTTGTGCCCGGCGGCTGCACGCTGGACGTCGTCGCCGACAACGAGGATCCCTGGGGCATGACGGTGGTCTCCTACGAGAATTTCATCGGCAGCTTCCGGCTGATGACGCCGGAGGAGTACCGGGATTTCTGCGGTGTGGAAGCGCCGCTTGCGCCGGTGCGTGTGGTTGAGGAAGGCGCGGTGCGCACCGTGGTGGAATGCGCTCTGTGCTGGGGAAGCTCCCGCGCGGTGGTGCGCTATCTGCTGCCCGTCAACGGCACCGATATCGGCGTGAACGTGCGCCTGCAGTGGGCTGAGACCCACAAGCTGCTCAAGCTGCGCGTACCCGGCGCGCTCAGCTCCCCTGCCCTGCTTGGACAGGTCGCCTTCGGCACGGAGGAGCTTTCCATGGACGGCCGCGAAAACGTGGCACAGCGCTGGGCGGCGCTTTGCGGCGGCGGCCGCGCGCTGGGCGTCATCAACGACGGCACCTACGGGCTTTCCGGCAGGGACGGCACCCTGTGGCTGACCATGCTGCGCTCTCCCGCTTATACCGGCCATCCCATCAACGACCGCAAGATCATTCCGCAGGACCGCTACACCGCCCACATTGATCAGGGCGAACGGCTGTTCAATTTCGTACTGACTGCCGGCGAAGCCTCCGCCGTGGTGGACGGCATCAGCCGCAAGGCGGACGCCGCGGGCGAAAAGCCGATGGTGCTCTCCTTCTTCCCCGCCGGAAACGACGGCTGCACCCCGGCAAGCGCCCCGCTGACCCTGAGCGACGACATTGTACAGATGCCGGCGCTGAAAAAGGCGGCGGACGGCAATGGGTACATCCTGCGGCTGTTCAACCCCACCGCAGAGCCCCGCCGCACCACAGCGGCAGGCCCGCTGCTGAACGCCCCGCTGACCGCGGAGCTTGGCCGGTACGAAGCGGCGAGCTGGCGCATTGAAAACGGCGAAGCCCGCCCCTGTGACCTGATGGAAGATCCGCTGTGAGCCGTGTTCCTCAAATTCGTTTTTCCGCTTTGAAAATAAATTCTGCGGCAGTACCGCACCGCCGCGGCATTACACAACGCAAGGAGACAACAACCGTATGAAACTGTATTTTCTGGGCACCGGCGCGTCGGATTTCGGCCCCCGGCTGTGGACCGATCTCGCCGATAAATACGACAAGGACGTGCGCCGCTCCAACGCGGTGCTGATCGACGGTCAGCTTCTGATCGACTGCGGCGACTGGCTCCTGAACGAGCTGGAGATCTCCGGCACCGACGTCAGCGGCATCCGCCGGGTGCTGGTCTCCCACTCGCACCACGACCACTTCCGCCCCGACCATCTGTGCGCCATGGCACTGAAGGCCGGACATCCCATCGACATTTATGCCAACGCCGCCGCTTTGGGCAAGCTGAAAACCCAGAGTGAAGGACTGGCGGGCGCGGAGCTGCTGGTGCCGCACCTGATCGAAGCCAATGAAGCCCCCGCCGTGCTGGTCTTTGACGGTTACACGGTGACGGCGCTGCGCTCCAACCATCAGACCGACGTCCCCGGCGAGCAGACGCTGCATTTTCTTGTGGAAAAAGACGGCAAAACCGCGTTTTACGGCACCGACGGCGCATGGCTGCCCACCGCCACCGGCAAGTATCTGTACGGCAAAAAGCTGGACTGCTACCTGTTTGACGCCACCTGTGCTGAGCACGAAAATGAATACCGTATTTTTGAGCATAACACCCTGCCCATGATCCGCATGATGGTTTCCGTCATGCGCACGCAGAACGTCTTTGCCGATGACGCCAAGCTGGTGCTGGTGCATCTGGCGCCCTCGCTGCACAAAAGCCACGCCGAGACCGAGGTCATCGCCGCCAAGGACGGCCTGCTGGTGGCCTATGACGGCATGACACTGGAGCTCTGAGTGTTTTCCCAACGTCCTGACCGCCGCGCTTTTTTGGGTGCGGCGGTTGATTTTTTGTGCGGATTCGGGTACACTGTAAAAAAGATCGTTTTGGACGGGAGGCTTCCGGTTTTATGAGAGAGGAACACATCCGCAGCGCCATGCTGCTGGGCGAGGAAGGCCTGCACAAGCTGGCCGCGGCGCGGGTGCTGCTGTTTGGCGTGGGCGGTGTGGGCGGCTTTGCCGCCGAGGCGCTGGGCCGCTGCGGCGTGGGTGAACTGACGCTGGTGGACAAGGACACGGTGAGCGCTTCCAACATCAACCGGCAGATCATTGCGCTGCATTCCACCGTGGGACGCCCCAAGGTGGAGGTGATGCGTGAGCGCCTGCTGGACATCAACCCGCTTTGCAGGGTGACGGCGCTGGAACAGTTTTACCTGCCGGAAAACGCGGAGGAGCTCCCTTTTGAGGGCTACGATTACGTCATCGACGCGGTGGACAATGTCTCCGCCAAGCTTTCCATCATCCAGCGCGCGGCGGCGCTGGGCATTCCGGTCATCAGCTGCATGGGCACCGGCAACAAGCTGCATCCCGAGCGTCTGCGCATTGCCGACATCGCCGACACCCGCACCTGCCCGCTGGCACGGGTGATGCGCCGCGAACTGCGCGCGCGGGGCATTGTGCACTGCAAGGTGCTTTACTCGGAAGAGGAGCCCCGCAAAAGCCGCATCGACATGCCTGCCGACGAACACAGCGGCCGCGTGCCGCCGGGCAGCATCAGCTTTGTGCCCAGCGCAGCCGGGCTGCTGATCGCGGGCGAGGTGATACGCGAGCTTACCGGAGAGCGCTGATAACCTTTTTGTGCAAAGATTGCGTGGTTTCATTTGCCGAAACACGCAATCTTTTTGCATTATCAGCCATTTTCGTTTGCAGAATATTTGCAGGGCGCGATTTTATGTTACAATCAAACCAGAAGAATCTGAAAGGATGGTAGCTGCTATGCTGATCAAGAACGGACTTGTCTACACCGAAAATTTCACCTTTGAAAAGCTGGATATCGCCTTTGCCGACGGCGTCATCACCGCCATCGGTGCACCCGGTACGCTGCCGGAGGAACCCGACGTACTGGACGCCGCGGGCAAGTACATTCTGCCCGGCTATGTGGATCTGCACGTGCACGGCGCCTACGGCACCGACTTCTGCGACGGTGCCGAAAGCGACATCCGCAACATGGCCGCATGGGAGGCCTCGCAGGGCGTGACCAGCTTCTGCGGCACCACCATGACCTTCAGCGAAGAGATCCTGGGCGGCATCGTGGACGCCGCCCGCACCGTTATGGCAGCCCCCGGCGAAAAGGAGGCCACCCTGCGCGGCATCAATATGGAAGGCCCCTTCATCTCCATGGCCAAAAAGGGCGCGCAGAACGGTACATACATCATGGCGCCGGATCTTGACATGTTCAAACGTCTGTACGAACGCAGCGGCAGCAGCATCCGGCTGGTGGACATTGCCCCCGAGGAGCCCGGCAGCATGGAGTTCATCGCCGAGGCAAGCGGCATGTGCACCGTTTCGCTGGCGCACACCACCGCCAATTACGACACCGCCGCCGCAGCTTACAAGGCCGGTGCAAGCCACGCCACCCATCTGTTCAACGCCATGCCGCCCTACGCCCACCGCGACCCCGGCGTTGTGGGCGCCGCCGGTGACTACGCCGCCCATGTGGAGGTGATCAGCGACGGCATCCATCTGCATCCCAGCGTGGTGCGCAACACCTTCCGCATGTTCGGGGACGAGCGTGTGTGCCTGATCAGCGACAGCATGTGCGCCGCCGGTATGCCCAACGGCGAGTACAGCCTTGGCGGTCAGATGGTCTACGTCAACGACAACAAGGCCACGCTGGCGGACGGCACCATCGCCGGAAGCGCCGTGTGCCTGGCCGAGATGGTACGCCGCGCCGTCAGCTTTGGCGTGCCGATGGAAAAGGCCATCCGCGCCGCCACCGCCAATACCGCACAGGCCGCCGGTCTGTGGGACAGCGTCGGCAGCCTTGCCGTGGGCAAATGCGCCGACGTGCTGGTGATGGACGAGACCCTGCATCCGGAGAAGATCTTCCTGCGGGGCTGTGTGCTGTAACAATATCAAATCAAAAAAGGAACGCCGCGGCGTTCCTTTTTTGATCCGCTTTTGCAGTTTGCACTTGATTGCGGAAGCATTTGCGTGTATGATGATAGCAAAAGGGGCGGCGGATATGCACGCCCCGCGGAAAAAGGAGAGCAATATGAAAGCTGCTGTTTTTTACAAAAAAGAGGATCTGCGGGTAGAGGAACTGCCCATTCCCGTCATCAAAGAGGACGAGGTCCTGGTGCGGGTGCGCGCCTGCGGCGTATGCGGCACCGACGTGCATATTTTCTGTGGCGACGAGGGTGCAGCCCCCACCCCTGCCGGCACCGTGCTGGGGCACGAGTTTGCCGGTGAGATCGTGGAGGTGGGCGCAGCCGTCAAAGGCTATGCCGTGGGCGACATTGTTTCCGTCGACCCCAACAAGCTGTGCGGCGAGTGCGCATACTGTCGCGGC
>CAZYRD010000021.1:0-21119 GCA_964649475.1 uncultured Faecalibacterium sp. | reverse complement strand
CATCAGCGTAAGCGCTGTCGGCCTTGGTCAGGCAGACGATGGTAGCGTAGAAGTAGGGGCCGGCAAAATCAACCTGCTCGGCACGCTCAGCGGTCATGGACTGGCCGGCGATGACGGCGTCAAAGGTACCGGTCTGGACACCGGGCACCAGAGAGTCCCAGTCGGACTGGATGACTTCCAGCTCCCAGCCGTTGGCCTCGCACAGCTTCTTGGCGATCATAACGTCATAGCCGTTGGCGTAGCTTCCGGGCACGTTGGAGATGGGCACAGCGCCGTTGGAATCATCGGACTGGGTCCAGTTGTAGGGAGCGTAGGCACACTCCATGGCGACGGTCAGCACGCCGTCCTCCACGCCGGAGGGGACGCTGCCGGAAGAGGAGCAGGCACACAGGCTGCAGGCCAGCACGAGGGCCACAAGCAGAGCAACGATCTTTCTCATAATAACTTAACCTTTCTTTCTCAAAAATGTGTTCTTTCCATACTTTCCCGGCACATCCACCCCGTGCCGTCAGGCAAACAAAAATTGGACCGCTTTGTCAAGCGGTCCATGGAAATACGGAAGTGCGCCCGCAGGGGGCTTTCTCCGAACAGCCATTGATAGCGCTCCACAAAGTCTTGTGACAGTCCGGCAAATATTATCAGTCGGACCAGCGGCTTCCGGGCAGGCACCCGATCCCCCACTTCGGCGGCGTCCCCTTTCGCTTCCTGCGGCTGCCTGGCCTTGCCGGAAGGTACTTTTGAACCCCGCGCCTCTATCTCTTCAGCGATTCAATTTTTGATGTGTCGTATTGTACCACACCTTGCTGCGCTTGTCAACCATATATGCAAATATTTTTTTGATTTTGCAAAAAAGCTGTAAAAAGGCGGTATAAAGCTGCATTTTCCCCGCAGAAAACCGGGCAAGACTCTTGCGGAATACGGCGTTTTTTCTTATAATATACAGTGGAGATATCCGGGGCGCGTCCGCGCCTGCGGCCAATACGGAAAATGGAAAAAGAAAGGGATTTCGCCATGAGTTTTCTCGACAGCGTCAATTTTCAAAAGCGTGAGGAGCGCATCAAGCAGTACCTGATGCCCACCCGCATCGTGCTGACCACCGGTAAGGTCAAAGCCATCAACAACCTGCTGAAAGAGAAGGATCTGCAGATCGACCTGTACGAGCCCGTCACCTCCGTGCTGAAAAACGGTGCCCGTCCCCGCGTGAAGGCCGGCGTTCTGCTGGATTTCGGCTTTGAGTTCCACGGCGGCCTGCGTCTGCTGTCCAGTTGGGTCAAAAACACCAAGCCCACCCCCGGCGCCACCCTGCCCGACGCCATGGTGCGGCTCTCCTTTGGCGAAAGCGTCAGCGAGGCCATGAGCGAGCTGGGCGAAAAGGGCGCCTGCAACGACCACTCTCCCCGCGTGATGACCGTGCCCATCGCCACCCTCAGCGATCTGGAGTTCGGCCAGACCGGCTACCGTTTTGTCTACATTCAGCTGGCCAGCCCCAACACCGAATGGCACCTGAAGAGCGCCGTGGGCGCCTTTGTGTACCGCGACCTGGAGTACAAGGGCAGCTTTGAGTGCAGCGACGCCCTGCTGAACCGCATTTACGACGTTTCGGCCTACACCTGCCACCTGAACATGCAGAACCTGCTGTGGGACGGCATCAAGCGCGACCGCCTTGTCTGGGTCGGCGACACCCATCCCGAGATGATGACCATCCGCACCCTGTTCGGCCACAATACCATGCTGGACGACAGCCTGCGCTTTGCCCGCAAGCACGCGCCCATCCCCAACTTTATGAACGGCATGCCCAGCTACTCTCTGTGGTGGCTGCTGATCATGCACGACTACTACATGGCCACCGGTGACAAGAAGTTCCTGAACGAGCACAAAAAGTACGTGCTGGCGCTGGCCGACCACATGGCCTCCTTCGTGAAAGAGAACGGCGAGCACGAGCTGCCGGATTACTTCCTTGACTGGCCCACCCGCAACACCGAGGCCGCCAAGCCCGGCGTACACGGTCTGTTCATTCTGACCATGCGCGCCTGCGCCGAGATGGCCCAGTGGTACAAGGCCGACGAGGCCGCCGCCCGCTACGCCGCACTGGCCGACGCCATGGCACAGCACTGCCCCGACTGCGCCGGCTACAAGCAGGCCGTTGCCATGCAGACCCTGGCGGGCCTGCGCGACATGGCTGCCACCGGCAAGGAGCTGACCGCCGACGGCGCCAAGGGCATGTCCACCTTTATGAGTTACTACATCCTGAAGGTCATGAGCGAGGACAACATGCCCGCCGCACTGAACGTGCTGCGCGAATACTACGGCGGTATGCTGAACATGGGCGCCACCACCTTCTGGGAGGACTTCCACGTGGAATGGCTGGACAACGCCGCCCGCATTGACGAAGTCGTGCCCGAGGGCAAGGTCGACCTGCACGGCGACTTCGGCGACTTCTGCTACAAGGGCTTCCGCCACAGCTTCTGCCACGGCTGGGCCAGCGGCCCCGTGCCCTTCCTGGCCGAGCGCGTACTGGGCGTCAACATCGCCGCCCCCGGCTGCAAGAAGATCGTGCTGAAGCCTGACCTGGGTGATCTGGAATGGGCCAAGGGAACCTTCCCCACCCCCGCCGGCATCCTGAGCGTCAGCCTGAAGCGCAGCGCCGACGGCACCACCGCCGTCGAGTACGACGCCCCCAAGGGCATCGAGGTCGTGCTGGGCTGAACCACACCTGTATAAAATACACAAAAACCGGAGCTGCCGCCCTGTGCGGCGGCTTCGTTTTTTGTGCAGAAAGCAGAAATCAAAACGACGGCTGCAGCAACCGTTGACACAAGAAGTTTCCTCCGGTAAACTATAATTAGAAGATCACTCTTGTAAACCGCAGTTTTCCGGAGCACCGCCTCCGGCATAAAGAAGGAGGTTCTGTTATGAAGATCCGTCGTCTGCTTTGTCCGCTGCTTTGCGCCGCGCTCTGTCTTGGCCTGCTGGCCGGGTGCGCCCCCGCCGACAACGTACCGGCCGCGGACGTGGTGACCGCCGGCCTTACCGGACGCACCAACGCGCTGGTGAGCAAGCTGGAGCCCACCGCCGCGGAAAAATACGACATCTTCGGGTTCCGCGCGGTGCTGGACGACACCGTCTGGTATTCGGCCGGTACCTCCAACGGACGCGAGGTTTACCGCATTGAGGACGTGGACTTCACGCTGGTGCAGACGGATCCGGACGGCAACGTGCTTGCCGAAGTTCCCACCGGGCTGACCAGAATGATCGAGCCCGCCTCCGAACAGGAGGCCTACGGGCTCAACATCCTCAACGGCATCTACGAGGACACGGACGGCAGCCTGTACCTGTACGTGGAGCGCGTGACCTACGGTTATAACGCGGACGGCGAATTTGACAGCCTGAACGACCGGCATCTCCTGTTTCCGTTCACCGCCGAAACCGGCTTCGGCGAGCCGGTGGAGCTGACGCCGCCGGAGGAGCTGCCCGACCTTGACGGTCTGACCGAGGCCGGCGCCGGCGTTGCATTGAACGGTCAGTTATGGATGGTCCGGCACGCCATGGAGGACAACGGCTCCGGCGCCATCGTCCCCACGGCGGCCTATTCCCTGCTGGCGTTTTCCTTAAAGACCGGCCGGTGCGAGCGGGTCGTCACGCTGCCGCAGACCACCATCTACGACCTGCTGTATTACTTCTGGCCGGATGGCATGCTGCCGCTGGCGGACGGCCGCCTGCTGCTGACCGGTATGTGGTGGAACGCGGCGACAGGCCATGGCAGCAGTCTGAACGCCTGCATGTTCACGGTGGACATTTCCGGCAAGGAGCCGGTCTTCAGCGAGGCGATCTCCCCGCCCGAAGGGATACAGGAGGGCGCTTACGCCCAGCTTGTAAAGGGCATGCAGAACACCGTTTCGGACGGCGTATATCTGTATGACACAAACGGCGTCTACCTGTGGAACGAGGCGGACAACACCGTCGAGCCCATCTATGTCTGGGCCGCGCTCTCCCTCAATGCAGAGACCCTGCGGGATATCCATCTGCTTTCCGGCGACCGGATGCTGCTGCGGAACGTTTCGCTGCAGCAGAACACCTCTCTGCGCGTTCTGACCCCCGCCGACCCGGATGCACTGGAAGCCCGCCCCACCGTCACACTGGGCGTGCTTGGCACGCTTTCGCAGGAGCTTTCCACGCTGGTGGAGGATCACAACGCCGCCAATCCGGATTCGCTGGTGAAGATCCGTTCCTACACCGATGACGATGCAAAGGCCGCCGGGCTTTCCTTTGCCGAGGAGCTGCTGGAACGGGATATTCTGCAGCACACCGCCCCGGACGTTCTGCTGCTGCCCGCAAGCATCAACACCAGCAGCCTTGTCCAGAAGGGCGTATTTCTGGACCTGTACCCCCTGCTGGACGCGGACGCCGGGCTTTCCCGCGGGGATTTCACCCCCAACATTCTTGCCGCCAGCGAGGCGGACGGCACGCTGCCCTTCATCATTCCGCACTATCTGCTGCTGACGCTGGTGGGCGACCCCGACCGCGTGGGCGAGGGCACGGGCATGACGTGGCAGCAGTTTGACGCCCTGTGCGCCGCCAATCCGCAGGCCATCGCCCCCATTTACGGCGCGGGCCGCAGTCAGCTTCTGCTGTATCTGCTGCAGCTGGGCGGCCGCCGGTTTATTGATTTCACCACCGCGCAGGCGCATCTGGACACGCCGGAATTTGCCGCCCTGCTGGAAGCCAGCGCCGGTTTTCCGGAGGATGGCGGCGACTACAACGCCGACCCAAAGCCCACCCTTGCCACGGGCAAAGCGCTGCTGAAGCACTGTTTCTTCTACCCGGAGATCCTGCGCACCCTCGTCTATGAGTTTGACGGCCCGGTGGTGCTGAAGGGCTACCCCTCCGACTCCGGCGGCTGCGGCAGCGTCATTCTGCCCGGCGACCGGCTGGCCATCACCGCCGACTGCGCCGACCCGGCGCTTGCATGGGCCTTTGTGCGCACCATGCTGCTGCCGGAAGCACAGCGCGCGCTGCCGGCGCAGTACCTCCCGCTGCGGCAGGACGTGCTGGAGGAACGGCTGAACGCGCTGGCCGTACCCCAGCAGGAGCCAGTCTATCCCATTTATATTTCGGATCAGATCATCGCCTCCGGCGGCGAAGCGCCCGCCTCGCAGAAGGAGTATTTCTCCCGTGCCCTCACCGCCGATGAGCTGGATCAGATACGCACGCTGATCCGTGCCGTGGACACCGTCTACCAGTACGACGATACCGTTGCCGACATCCTTTTCGAGGAGGCCTCGGCCTATTACGCCGGGGTGCGCAGCGCCGAAGAGGCGGCAAAGCTCATCCAGAACCGGGTGCAGACCTATCTGGATGAGCAGAGCTGAGCGCGCACAAAGCTTTTTCTCACCCCGCATATCATAAAAACACATTCTAACCGCACGAAAAAGGCCGGAGGCTTTCCAAAACGGAAAGGCTCCGGCTTTTTATACGAAACGGAAATTTACTGCAGTCCGAACGCCGCGGCCAGCTTTTCAAAGGCGGGCAGGCTGCGCTGCAGGCGGTCGGTGGGCACGCAGAACGCGATGCGCACCCAGCCCGGACAGCAGAAGCTGTCTGCAGGCACCAGCAGCAGGTCAAATTCCTGCGCTTTTTTGCAGAAGGCCGCCGCGTCCGGCACGGGCGAGCGCATGAACAGATAGAAGGTGCCCTGAGGCTTGAGGCAGTCGAAGCCCATGCCGGTGAGCGCATCGTACAGCAGCGCGGCGTTGCGCCCGTATACGGAAAGGTCCGCCGTTACGCCGTCGCAGGCGGCAGCCACCCGCTGAAACAGCGCCGGTGCGTTGACAAAGCCCAGCTTGCGGCCCGCGCCGCACACCGCGGCGTAGACGAGGTCGTGTTCGGCGGCGGCCTGCGGCACAAAGATGTAGCCGATGCGCTCGCCGGGGATGGACAGCGACTTGCTGTAGCTGTAACAGACGATGGTATCCGCATATAATGCGGGCACCCACGGCGCGGCGCAGCCGTCAAACACCAGCTCGCGGTAGGGCTCGTCGGTGATGAGGAAGATGGGATGGCCGTATTCGGCGGCTTTTTCCCGCAGCACGTCGGCCAGACGGCACAGCGTTGCGCGGCTGTACACCACGCCGCTGGGGTTGTTGGGGCTGTTGACGATGACCGCCTTGGTGTTGGCGGTCACGGCGGCGCGCACCGCATCGGCGTCGGGTTCAAAATCCGGCTCGTGCGGGGGGACCACCACCGGCACCGCACCGGCACCCTCCACAAAAACGCGGTACTCGGCAAAGAACGGCGCCAGCAGCAGCACCTCGTCCCCCGGGCAGCACAGCGCGTGCAGGGTGATGGTCAGCGAGGCGGCGGCGCCCACCGTCATATACAGGTCGTCGGCACGGGCACCGGCGGCAAAGCGGCGGTTGAGCGACTCTGCCACAGCCGCGCGGCAGCCGGCGTCGCCCTGTGCGCTGGTGTAGGCGTGCATCAGCCCGGCGTCGGGGCCGTCCAGCAGGGTGCGGATGCAGTCGTTCACCTGCGGCGGCGAGGGCACACTGGGGTTGCCGAGAGAAAAATCGTACACGTTTTCGGCGCCGACCTCGGCGGCACGGCGTTTGCCGTATTCAAACAGTTCGCGCATAACGCTGCGGGCCGTGCCCAGCGCCACGGCTTTTTCCGGCAGATGCAGGCTCATAAACTCATCGCTCCTCTTGCAGTAAATTGGATTTATGGTCTATATTGTAGACCTTTTGCCTCATCTTTGCAACAAAAAAATCAAATTCCCGCTGCGCGCTTGCAAAGCAGGCGGGGTATCGGTATAATGAAGAAAAGAAAACCATTCTGCACTGCGGTGATAAAAAGGAGACACTTATGGCGATCAAGCATCTTCTGCCCGAAGAAGGCAATTTTTACAAGGCCAATCTGCATGCCCACAGCAATCTTTCCGACGGCAGGCTTTCCCCTGCCGAGATGAAGGCCGCTTACAAGGCGCGCGGCTACTCGGTGCTGTGCATCACCGACCACGAGCTGCTGCTGGACCACTCCGACCTGAACGACCCGGATTTTCTGATGCTGACCGGCTACGAGGTATCCGTCACCGATAAGCCGGATCCCCGCGGCTGGCCCTTCACCAAAACCTGCCACATGAACTTTTACTCTCCCCAGCCGGACTACACCAAATACGTCTGCTTTTCGCCGGAGCATTACAACGACCACATGCGGGAGTCGCTGAACCCCGCCGACGTACCGGAGGAAAATTACAAGCGGGAGTACACGCCGGAGTGCATCACCGACATGGTGCGCCTTGCCCACGAGGCAGGTTTTCTGTGCAGCTACAACCATCCCGACTGGTCGCTGGAGACCGATGCCCAGTACCTGAAGTACAAAGGCTTTGACATGATGGAGCTGCACAACCACGGCTGCGCGGTGAACGGTCTGGACGAGGACAACGCCTGGGTCTACGACCAGATGCTGCGCGCCGGACGGCGGCTTTCCGCTTCCGCCACCGACGACAACCACAATCCCCTGCCGGTGGAGCACCCCCAGACCGGCTCCTTCGGCGGGTATGTGTGGATCAAAGCGCCCGGCCTGGAGTACGCCGACATCTGGAACGCGCTGCGCTTCGGCAATTTCTACGCCAGCACCGGCGGCCCGCAGATCACCTCGCTCACGCTGGAGGACGGCGTGGTAAAGCTGACCTGCACCGATGCCCGCAGCATCGCCATGCAGAACGCCAGCCGCCGCGTGCCCTGCGTGTACGCCAATGATGACGCACCCGTCACCGAGTTTTCCTTTAAGCTGGTGGGCGACGAGCAGTACATCCGCTTTACCGTCACCGGTACGGACGGCCGCCGCAGCCAGACCCGCGCCTATTTTCTGGACGAGCTTGGCCTGTGACCCGGCCGCTGCCGTCTGAAAGGAGAGACCCCCATGAACGAATACACCTTTGATGAGATCGCCGTCGGCGCCAGCGAAAGCTTTGCCGTCACCGTTACCACCGACATGATGGACCGGTTCCGCGCCGACACCGGCGACGTGAACCCGCTGCACAATGACGAGGCCTTTGCACTGGAGCGCGGCTACACCGGCCGCGTGACCTACGGCATGCTGACCGCGTCCTTTCTTTCCACGCTGGCCGGGGTATATATGCCGGGCAAATGGTGCCTGATCCAGCGGGTGGAGACGGATTTTCCCAAGCCTGTGTACCCCGGCGACACCCTGACCGTCACCGGCACCGTCAAGGAAAAGGACGACACCTTCCGCAACATCACGCTGGCGGTGCGCATCCGCAACCAGAACGGCGACACCGTGCTGCGCGGCAAAATGCGCCTTGGCGTACTGAAATAAACGCCGGAAACAGCAATATACAGCAAAAAGCCCCGCACCGTGCAACTGCACAGCCGCGGGGCTTTTGGTATGTACGAAAGAGGTCAAAGCTCTGCCAGAAGCTCCAGAAGGAACATCAGCACCGTGAAGATGGCCACGATCACGCCGCAGCCGGATTTTTTGCTGCCTTCCGTTTTCTGGCCGGAGGATGCTTTTCCGCCGCCGCGGACGGTACTGCTGCTGACGCCGTTCACCTTGCGGGCGTAGCTGTCGCGCACCGGTGTGCCGGACATGGAAAGCGGCACCTTGGGCACCGGCGGCAGAATGCGGTCGTTTTTGGCAAGGTTGGCCCCGCCGGTGTGGGCGTGGCGGGGGTCGTGGCCGTCCTCCATGCAGTCCGGCGCATAGCGGCCGGCCACGTAGGTGCGGTCATCCTGCGCATCGCAAAGGCTGCCGGTCTGGCGGGCGCGGGCCTCGTCCCAGCGGGCGTCACGCTTTGCTTCCAGGCGATAGGCCTGCGCGTCGGTAATGTTGTTGTAGCAGCCGCATTTGGGGCAGAGACCGTCATTTTTTTCAAAATCATAGCTGCGTCTGCAGCTTTCGCAGCGGATGAACATGGCGGCGCCTCCTTTGTAATTCACAGATTTTTTGTGTGGTTCATATATAAGTGTAGCGGAAAACCGCGAAAAGTGCAAGGGTTTCCTGCATTTTGGCGGCAGCCTGCGCAATTTTTTATAAATATATGCGCAAAAGCGCCGCTTCGACACAAAAAACCTTTGCATTTTGCGGCAAAAGATGCTATAATTTATTAGCGCTTTTGACCGGCGCGAAAAATTGCATACGCGATCGTGGCGCAGCTGGATAGCGCGTCAGACTCCGACTCTGAAGGCCGTGGGTTCGAATCCCGCCGATCGCACCAAAAGAAAAGACCGCCTTGTGCGGTCTTTTCTTTTGGCGCATCGGTACGGATGAGAACTGAAGTTGGCCGCAAAGCGGCCAATCTTCTTTCGAACTCCCGCCGGTCGCTTTTGCAGATGTCCTCTTTTTTGGTGTGATCGGTACGGATGAGACCCCGGCAAACTGCCGGTTGCCAAACCTCATTCCTCTTCCCTTATCAAATCCGAAAGAAATGTCGGGGATCCGCTTAAAATACCTGACGTATTTTCAATAAACTTCAACCGTACCTGACCGTTGTCTGCAACAACCTCAAACATTACGGTGCCTTCTCCCGGCGAATCATATACCGTAAGAATATTCCCTTCTACATCCCAGGCATAGACAAAGCTCCAAACAACGAATTCATTTTTATTATAGTCGAAAAAGCAAACAGCCTTTTTTTCATCAAGATTAAACTGATATTTCGTTGGATGTATGGCATTTGCGTTTTGCGAAGAGACGTACACACCGCACAGGTCTTCTTTTGACAATATACCGGCAGAAAAGTCATCCTGCACGGCAGCTGTCATACCGCCGGTCTGCTGAGACGGACTCTCCGCTGCGTCTGTTTCTGTCGTGTCTTCAGATTCTACGGTGCCTTCCTTTCCTTCAGCCGCATCGGAAGCAACGGTATTATCGTTATTCTCCATGTGTTCTTTCTCTGTGAAACACAGTTCATTGATGATATTCAGATCTTCCTTTGACAGTTCGGTCAACGTTTCGCTGTCGTTTATATAGCTGCCGGTAAAATCACCATTTTGGGCATTGGCATAGATCCACACCAAATAGGTCGCTCTGCCGTGCGCCGTCATTGTATCATGCCGGATATTCATTGCATCTGTGGTAATATTGTCACAGACCATATCTGTGGTTCCGTCAACAAACAGGCAAATACTGTTTTCAATGGCACCTTGCCGGGAAGCCTCATCTGCCCAGTACGCAATGTCGGCAGATACTTTAACCAGATAGCAGTCCATTGCCGCACCATCAAAATCATCAATTTGATAGTGTGTAACATTGGTCACTTCCGCTTCTCTTGGCATATTGCCTGTAAATTCTTTATAGAGTTTTTGCCAATTCGAAAAATTTATTTCCGACAGCTTTTCATTCACTCTTTCGGCAATGAACTGCTGTTCTGCTGTGGGACCATCAGTGCTCTTCGTTCCGCCGCAGGCGCACAGGCCAACACACAGACAAAGCACCAGAAGCATGCATATCGCTTTTTTCACGAAAAAACCAGCCTTTCTTTGTTTTTGAAGGGACCGCACATCCGGGACCCCCGGCGCGGGCATCTCCGGATTTCAGTTTACCCGTACGGCGCTTTGTTGTCAATGTTTTTTCCGTGCCGCCGCGTGATCTTTTCATATTTTGCTTGCTCTGCCGGGGCTGCGGAGATATAATATAAAAAAACACACCTGCGACAAGGAGGCTTTTGCCATGCGCTGGGACCGGGAAGAATACATTGCCCACTGCCGGGGCGAGGATGTCGGCAAAGAGATGTTCTGCGAGCTGTTTCGGCCGATGATCGGCCTGAAGGAGGAGTGGCTCGCCCAGGGCGCGGCGGAAAACGAGCTGGCGCTGACCGCCTTTGGCTGGGACTATGTGCCGCATCCCCACATCGCGGCGGGCGCCGGCCCCATGAGCGGCATCACCCCGCACGTGGTGGAGGACACCGAGGATTTTACCGACGCCATCGACCATTACGGCAGACGCACGCGGCTTTCCAAAAAGAAAGCCACGCTGGCGCTGCCCATGGATTTTCCCGTAAAGACCATGGACGACTGGCTGCGCATCAAGCACTGGTACGCCTTTGACGAAAAGCGCATCAATATGGAGGAGCTGCTGCACCAGAAACAGCTGCAGCAGGAGGGCCAGCTGCTGTTTTTCGGCGTGCCGGGCGGCTTTGACGAACCCCGTCAGCTTCTGGGCGAGGAGGGGCTTTGCATTGCCGCTTACGACGAGCCGGAGATGCTGGAGGACATGCTGGCCACTATGGCGGACACCGCCTGCAAGGTGATGGAGCGCGTGGGACAGGTGGTCACCATCGACAACCTGCACATTCACGAGGACATGGCCGGCAAGGGCGGCCCGCTGTTTGGCCCCAAACAGGTCACAGAGCTGCTGCGCCCCTATTACCGTAAGGTATGGGAGTGCGCACAGGCACAGGGCGCGCAGATCTTTTCGCAGGACAGCGACGGCAACATGGACCCTGTCGTGGACGCTTTCATCGACTGCGGCATCAACCTGTTTTACCCCTGCGAGCCCGCCGCCGGCATGGACATGGTGCGGCTGCGCAAAAAATACGGCAAAAGCATTGCCGTCAAGGGCGGCATTGACAAGCACGTGCTGCGCACCACAAAGGAGGCCATCCGCGCCGAGCTGGAGTACAAGATGTCCCCCGAAATGCAGGGCGGCGGCATCGTGTTTGCGCTGGACCATCTGATCCCCAACGGCGTTCCCATCGAAAACTACCGCTATTACGTTCAGCTTGGGCGCGAGCTGCTTGGCCTGCCCCCGGCAAAAGAGGACGTTTTTGTCAGCATGGCGTTTTAATAAGGGCGGCTCCGCTGTTTTCCGGTCTGACCGGGAACAACGGAGCCGTTTTTGCTTGTCAAACGATGGCGGCCGTGCTGTATCAAAAGCAGCATACGGCAGCCCGCCGCCCTGTTTTTGCAGAAAGTTTTCCTTTGACGGCAAAGGTGATCCTTTTGGCAGCCGTCAAAGCAGAGGCGTGTATGCGTCCAGCATGGAGGAGGCAAGGCTTGCACCCTGCATCAGGGTCAGATCACCGGCTTCCACGGCACTGTCAATGGCGCCAAGCTCATCAAGCATCTCTTTTTGCATTGCGCCTCGTGCTATACTGGGCAGCGCCTGGCAGCATGCGATCACCATGCCGATGGTGTTGAGCGCTACAAAAATACCGATCAGAATGAACCCGATGACATACGCGTAAAGCAGGAACGGAATGGCAACCACAGCCGTGGTGACAACGGCGTAAAGGATCCAGAATACGCTGCGGAGATCCCGGCAAAGCAGTGCGCCGATCAGGCTTGCCATCAGGCCGGTAAGGGGAACAGCGATGAGGATGTAGCTGGTGATGCTGACAAAGACCCAGTCCTGCCCCATGAACCGCAGAACAATGCCGGCGCAGAACATCTGGCTGAGCAGGCGCAGCAGCCCTTTGGGGATGATCATCGGCTTCTTTTGTATGCAATACGGGACAGAGGTCAGCAGCATTGCAACGATGGTGACCGCAAAAACCACCAGCATCAGAACGACCTGGACCGGGATCAGCTCACTGCCCCAGGCCCAGGCGGCATCCTGCAGGGGCGCCGCTTTTTCGCTGTACTGCTCCAGCAATCGGTCGACCGGCGCATAAAACAGCCCGGCTGCGCGGAAAAGCGCAAGCAGGGCGGTGGCGAGGCCCATGGTGCACAAAACGATGGGAAGCACTTTTTCCTCACTCATCGCGCCCCAGATCACGCTCATGACAAGGATCAGCACCCATTGCGTCAGCGCCCGGTAGTCCAGCCCGGTGTCCGCATGACCGCCGTAAAATTTCATGGCAAAAAAGCAGAGCGCCAGCGGGCCGAACGCCGAAACGATAACGGGTAAAGCGCGTTTTCCCAGCTGGAATGCACAGAAGATGCAGATGACCACAAGCACGGCCATCACAAGAAACAGCAGCAGCACATACCACAGGGAAATATCCGGCCCGGCCGCAAGGCGGTTCATCCAGCCCACAGCAAACGACGGAAGAAAGACGAACTTTGCCAGACCCAGCTCCCACACAAAGCGGGAAATGCCCGAAACGCCCAGCATGAGCGCGAAGGAGGACAGAAACCGCGTAAGCCACTTCATGCGGCAGACGTCCTCCGGTTCCTTGAAGAACAGGATCAGGCTGACCAGCAGATAGAGAAGAAAAATTGCAAAACCGATGGCGGCGAGGGTGCGGGTATCGTTCACAACGGCAAAGTAGTCCCAGTCCACCATGACAAAGCTGACCAGCGGCAAAAAGCAGTAGCAGCAGATGAAATGGGCGCCGCGGGGGATTATGCCATGCCCCGTATCTGTCGAAAAATCATCCGAGTCATAGGTGCTGGGCGCGGTGTACAGGCGGACGCCGCACACCAGATAAAAGATGCTGGCGATCAGCGAAAAAACGTATCCGAAACCGCTGCCCACCGGCAGACCGAGGGAACGGCGGAAAAACGCCGCAAGGGTCTTGTAGCCCAGATCCACAAACCAGTGTCTGGAGTAGACGGTCAGATCCCCCATGTCGCCACGGACCAGTCCGCCGACAAGCCAGAACAGTGCAAATCCGGCCAGAAACAGAAAAATGCGTTTTTTGTTGTTTTCGAGAATGGTGCTCTCAACTGTTTTTTCATGGTATCTCCTCACAGGCGGCCGCAGAGAGTTCTTTGGGAGTCAGAATCGCAGCCCGTCACATACAGTTTGCACAATCCGCGCGGGCAGCGTCAAGAGCGCTGTGCAAACTTGCGGCTTCCGGAACCCTGTACAGGCGGTTTTTTATCTGCCGCAGACCGGACGGTGCCGTAGTTTCTGCGTTTTTGTGAAAATTTGGCCGAAAGGGTTGACATTTGCCTACGACAAGTGTAGTATGATAATTGTCATATGACATTTGTAATGGGTTTATTTTTAAAGGAGTATGCGCTATGGATGAGATCAGACGTCTGCCGGACACGGAGCTGGAGATCATGAAGGTGGTGTGGCAGTACGAAACCGTCACCCGCAGCGAAATTCAAAAGCAGCTGGCCGGTAAGGAGTGGAAGACCGCCACCTTTCAGGCGCTGCTGGCGCGGCTGGAGGAAAAGGGCTTTCTGGCCCACGAAAAGGAGGGCAACACCTTTTTGTACACAGCGCTGATCAGCCGACAGGCGTACCTGCCGGTGGAGAGCCGCACCGCGCTGGGCCGCATGTTTGAAGGCAGTCCCACCCGCCTGGTGGCTGCGCTGCACCAGACGGCCGCGCTTTCGGACGCGGATATCGACGAGCTTTACGATTACCTGCGCGCGCTGAAGGAGGAGCGGTCATGACCGCCCCGGCCCTTGTGCGGGTGTTTGCGGTGTGCCTTGCCGTTGGGCTGGCGGCGGGGCTGCCCGCCCTTGTGCTGAGCGCACTGCGCGGCGTGCTGCGCCGCCGGTATTCCGCCGCGGGATGCAGCACCCTGTGGACGGGACTGGCACTTTTGCTGCTGGCGCTGCCCGCGCTGGTTCTGGGCGCACAGGCACTGAAACGGCTGCCGGTGCAGAACGCTTCTGCGCCGCAAAGCAGCCAGGGCACACCGCACGTCGCAGAGGAAAACCGGCAGGAAGCGTCCGCCTCCGCGCCGGAGACGGATGTGCCCCCGGCGGAAACAGACCTCAATGAACCTGCCGCAGGCCGGAACGACGTGCCGCAGCATGTGTTTGCCCCCGTGCTTCCGGAATTTCTTGCCGAAACAGCCATCATCACCGGCACCGGCGCGCAGCTTCTGCACATTGCCGCGCTCGTATGGCTGGCGGGCGCGGCAGTCAGCACCTGCGTTACGGCACTGCACTACGCCTACTGGAAAAACCGCTGCCGCCGCTGGCTGCAGCCGGTGACGCCAAAGCAGCGGCAGCTTTATGCCGAAGCCTGCGCCCGTCTTGGGGTGCGCCGCGCACCGCGGCTGCAGTGCAGCGCATGGGTGCGCACGCCGCTGCTGGCCGGTGTGGTGCGGCCTGTTCTTGTGCTGCCCGCCTGCGGGTATGAGGACGGCACGCTTGGCCTGATCTTCACCCACGAGCTTATCCATCTGCAGCGGCGGGACGTTCTGCGCCAGCTGCTGCTGACCGCTGCCGGGACCCTGCACTGGTATAACCCGGCGGTGTGGCTGCTGAACGCCGCCGCCCGCCGTGACGCCGAGCAGGCCACCGACGCCGCCGTGCTGGCGCTGGCCGGAGAAAACCCGCCGGTGCAGTACAGCGCCGCCTACGGCGAGGCCCTGCTGCAAAGCATGGCCCGTGCCCGCAGCCTGCCGCTGGCAACGGGGTTCTCGGCACCGAAAAAGGAGTTGAAGGAACGTATGAAGCATTTGTTTGACCCGCGCCCCGGCAGACGGGGACGCACCCTTACCGCCGCGCTGCTGTGCGCCATTCTTGCGGCGGCGCTGCTGGCGGGCTGTGCCGCCACCGCGCTGCGCGTGGAAAAAACGCCCGATCCGCTGAGCATGACGGAAACCGAACCGGAAGCAGAACAGCTGGACAATCAACTGCAGGAACAGGTGGAGAACGCCCTTACGGCCGGCGAACAGACCGTCACCGCCGTCGACGGGCAGACCGTTGCCGTGGTGCTGCCGGAGGAGATCGGTCCGCTGCAATGGCCGGTGCCGGATTCCGAATACATCGCCAAAAACTTCACCGGGCTTTCCACCCACAACGGCATCGACATCGCCGCCGATCCGGGCAGCGCCGTTGTTGCCGCCGACGACGGCGTGGTAACGCACGCCCGCTACGATGACATCGGTTACGGCAACTACATCATTGTGCAGCACAGCGGTACCCTGAGTACGCTGTACGCCCACTGTGACAGACTGGCCGTGACCGTCGGCGACGCGGTAACGGTGGGGCAGGTCATCGCTTACGTGGGCAGCAGCGGCAGCTCGGAATACAACCACTGCCATTTTGAACTGCGCACCAACAATATGCAGATCGACCCGCTGGACTACGTGGAGCCGGTGTACGGCCCTGACGCCCCGCGACCGGACTGGACCTGGCCGGTACCCGGCTACGCCTATCTCTCCCGCGGGTTCACCGGCGCGACAGAGGGTAATCACGACGGCCTCGACCTTGCCGCCAGCTACGACACGCCCATTGTGGCCGCCGCAAACGGCACCGTGCTGGAGGCGGAATACACCTCCGCAGGCGACGGCGTGTACGTGGTGCTGGACCACGGCAACGGCGTCACCACCCGCTACGCCCACTGCAGCCACCTTGCCGTGGAGGCCGGCGACACGGTGAAAACGGGCGAGGTCATCGCCTGGGTGGGCAGCACCGGAAATTCCACCGGAAACCACTGCCACTTTGCCGTGTGCGTGGACGGCACCGCCGTTGACCCCACCGTATACGTGGGGCACGCGAAAGGAACCGCCGAAGCTGAATGACATCCCCGCCGAAAGACGTCATTCACAAAGCATCATTAAGACAGAAAACCCCCGAAGCTGTCCGTGCGCCCCCTGTTTGTGCTGTCCGCACAAACAGGGGGCGTTACAACTCTTCGGGGGGTTTTACTGTATGGTTTGCATGCTCCGATATCGAAGATACCGCCTTCCGGCGCGCTGCGGACGGCAAGAGTGTATTTGCCGGTGTCCAGCAGGGTCACGCCGCGGCGTTTTTCCGTTGCACCAAGCTTCTGCTGGCATTCGCGGCAGCCGTGCAGCTTTACGCTCATGGCGCCGCGCCCACCGGTGACGGCGGCAAAAATTCCAACGTTCCGCAGCTCCATGCCGCTTCCGCCTTTTCAAGGGACCATTTTTTCGCTTTTACGCATTTACAACGTTCTGCGGGGCTGCGTTCTGATACGCCCGCACGTTTTCCACCGTGCAGTCCATGATGCGCCGGCGGCTTTCGACGGGCGCCCAGGAGATGTGCGGCGTGATGATGCAGTTCTTTGCCGTCAGCAGCGGGTTGTCTCCGCGGATCGGCTCGGCGGAGACCACGTCCAGACCGGCAGCCGCCACCTTGCCGCTGTTGAGCGCATCCGCCAGATCCTGCTCCACGATGAGCTGGCCGCGGGCGTTGTTGATAAGAATGACGCCGTCCTTCATTTTGGCAATGCTTTCGCGGTTGATGATGCCGGTGTTCTCCGCGGTCAGGTTGCAGTGAAGCGAGATCACGTCCGCCTGTTCCAGCAGAGTATCCAGCTCCACATACTCTGCGATCTCCTGTCCGGCCGGGCAGGGTCTGACATCACAGGCAAGAACGCGCATGCCCAGCGCCTTTGCCACGCGGCCGGTCGCCTGACCGATGCGGCCAAAGCCGATCACTCCCAGCGTTTTGCCCTCCAGCTCCACCAGAGGATAGTCCCAGAAGCACCAGTCCGCACCCTGCTGCCAGCGGCCCTGATGCACGGCGTCGCTGTGGTGGCCGATGTGGTGGCACACCTCCAGCAGCAGGGCGATGGCGTGCTGGCTGACCGCGGCCGTGCCGTAGGCGGGAACGTTGGAGACGGGGATCCCCTTTTCTTTTGCGCAGGCCACATCGACAACGTTATAGCCGGTGGCCAGCACCGCGATGAATTTTATGCCCGGGCAGGCGTCCATGACCCTGCGGGTGATGGGCGTTTTGTTGGTGATGACGATCTCCGCGTCACCGATGCGTTCAATGGCGGCGGTCTCGTCCGTCAGGCTGGTGCGGTCGCAGACCGTCAGCTCGCCCAACTCGCCCAGCGCATCCCAGCTCAGATCGCCGGGGTTTTCCGTATATCCGTCCAGTACAACGATTTTCATGGTGTCCTCCTTCATCTTCCGGCAGCGCCCATACGCGGGTGGGCACGCGTTTCGTATTTGCCGAAACGATCTGCAGCTCCATTATACCGTACTGCGCCCCAAAACACAACAGCCGCGGCGGCACGCCCGGGACGCCATCAACTTTTTTGCGGCAAAAACGCGCCGCCCCGTTGCGCCTGCGGACAAAAAGAGGTATGATAAAGAAAAACATCCGCCGCATTGCGCGGCACACCGCTTTTTGCTGCCGACCACAAAGGAGAACACCATCATGGCACTGCCCGAACTTCCCGCCCGCATCCAGTGCGCCTGCGGCGCTGTACACACCTGCGATATCAAACGCGTCGTCTGCGGCAAAAACGCCGTTGCCGCCGTGCCGGAGCTGCTAAAAGAACAGCGCGGCCTCGTGCTTGTGACGGACGGCAACACCGCCCCGCTGGCCGGTGACGCGCTGGCGCAGACGCTGGCGGACGCCGGTCATCCCGTGCGCCGCGCCCATTTTGCCACCACCGGGGTGGTGGTGCCCAACGAGGACGCCGTCGCCTTTATTCAGGCGCAGCTTGACGACACCGTCACCGCGCTGGTGGGTGTCGGCTCCGGCGTGATCAACGACCTGTGCAAATACGTGGCGGCCGAAGCCGGCCTGCCCTACCTCATCGTGGCCACGGCGCCCTCCATGGACGGCTACGCCTCCAAGGGCGCGGCGATGATCCTGGGCGGCATGAAGGTCACCACCAGCGCGCCGCCGCCGGCGTGGATCGTAGGCGACACCGCCCTGCTGGCCACCGCCCCTGCGGACATGCTGCGCAGCGGCATCGGCGATCTGCTGGGCAAATTCTCCTGCCTGAACGACTGGAGGCTTTCCGCGCTGATCAACGGCGAGACCTTCTGCCAGAGCATTTACGACCAGACCATGGCCCGCGCCAAGGCGACCGCCCGGGACATTGAAGCGGTGCTGGCCCGTGACGAGGAGGCCGTGGGCCGTCTGTTTGAGGGTCTTGTGGACGTGGGCATCGCCATGGCGCTGGCAGGCAACTCCCGCCCGGCCTCCGGCAGCGAGCACCACCTCTCCCATTTTTACGAGATCGTCGGCCTGCAGCGCGGGGTGGAGTACCTGCCCCACGGCATCGACGTGGGCTACGGCGCTCTGGTCACCTGCCGCCTGCGCAGCATGGTACGGCAGGGCCTGCCGGAGAGCACCCCCTTTGACCCCGACCTGTGGCGGCGCAAGGTGGGCGTTGTGTACGGCCCCACCGCGGCTTCGGTGGCGGAGCTGCAGGCAAAAACAGGCTTTTACAGCGAGGGCAGGCGCATCGCCCGTCTGGCAGTGATCAAAGAGCGGTGGGACGACATCTGCGCACTGCTGGCCGAAGCGCCCGACGGCGACGAGATCGCCGCCATGCTGACCCGCGCCGGCTTTACCGAGCAGGAGTATTACCGCACCTACGGCAGCCGCATGATCGGCGAGAGCATCGTCTGGGCCAAGGATCTGAAGGATCGCTACACCCTGTTCAACATGCTGGAGGACCTGGGCGTGCTGGAGGCCATGGCCGGCGCGTATATAAAGACGTATTTTGGCTGAGCAGGAAACGATCGTCAAACAAAAACCGGCCGGTGAGCACTCACCGTCCGGTTTTTTGCGCGAAAGAGCTTCAGCTCTCTTTTTTCATTTCAAAGTGGATCAGCACCGAAAGCAGCGCGCGCAGGGCGATGACGATGCCCAGCACCAGCAGCTCGTTGAGATCCTGGATCTGCACGGTTTTGAGTATCTCGGCGGCCATTTTGAATTCGAGGCTGAGGGCGAGACCGCTGGCCAGCTGGTACTTGATGTCCGGCGTGGTGCGGGTGATGAGGCTTTGGACATATTTGAGGAACGCCGAAAACGCCGAGACGGCCACCACGACGATACCGATCAGCTCGCACAGGGGAATGAGGAACTCCAGAATGATGCGAATGAGGTTTTCCAGCATGTGTCTGCTCCTTTATGGGTCGTTTTTGGGGCGGTCTGCCCCCTGCGGCAGCTGGCCGGTGGCGGCAAGCGCCCGGAAGGTGAGCGAGGCGACGGTGCCGGTCAGCATGCCCGCTGCCACCGAAACCACCAGCAGAAACGGCAGGTACGCCGCGGCGTAGCCGCTGCCCAGCAGCACCATGGCCGCCAGCACCTGTCCGGTGTTGTGTGCAGCAGCGCCCAGTACACTGACGCCGTAAATGGACAAAAACGGAATGTGACGGCACAGCGCCATGACCGCCATGGCAAGCAGACCGCCGGTAAGCGAGAACATGAGCGCCGAGGGCCCGCCGCCAAAGGCAGAGGCGAGCACACAGCGCAGGATGAGGATGGAGAACGCCGTTTTTGCGCCGAAGAAATACAGCGCCACCAGTGTGACGATATTGGCAAGCCCCAGCTTGACGCCGGGCAGCGGCACCAGCAGATCCAGCGGGATGAAGCGTTCCACCCAGGAAAGGCAGAGCGCCAGCGCCAGCAGCAGGCCGCACAGGGCCAGATGACGGGTTTTGTTTTTCATGCGCGCCCCCTTACCCGACGATGATATCCACATCGGATGCACCGGTCAGGCGGATCTCCATGCGGTTGGGCAGGCAGATGATGGCGCGGCCCGCCTCGGCACACCAGCCGCTGTGGACGCAGTCGCTGCCGGGGCAGGTGGAGGCCGTGACCGCCACCCGTCCGTCCCGCACGGTGACGGTGTTGGTGTACTCGCCCTCCACGGTGAAAACACCGTCCTGCAAAAGCGGCTGGCTGTGCACCAGTACGCCGTCCAGACGGATCTCCACATCAATGCTCTCCACCGCAGCGGCGTGCATGGCAAAGCCGACCGTCAGCGCAAGGGCCGCCAGCAGCACGGCGGCAATGGCAAGCCAGTCCCCTTTGCGAAAGGAAAGACGAAGCGGTTCTTTCATGGCGGTCACCTCCCCTCCGGGCTCTGCCGCAAAATTGCAGCAGCTCCGGTAAATTTCCACGGCGAAATCGATACAATTACAGTATGACGCCCCGTTTTCCGTTTCAAGCAGCTTTTACCCGCACGGAAAACAGGGCGAAGACTTTTTTGCTTTTTGGCTCAGGCGCCCAGCAGGCCGCCCACAAGGATGCCCAGATAGGTGCCGATGACGTAGCCGAAGGTGCCCACCAGCATGCAGGGGCCTACCAGCGCGCCCCAGCCCTGCGAGATGGCCATGCCGGCCGCCGTGGTGGGGCCGCCGATGTTGGCGTTGGAGGCAAGGATGATGTCCTCCAGATCAAACTTGAGCAGCTTGCCGAACACAAAGCAGAACAGCATGTTCACCACGACCATGATGGCGGTGAACACCAGCAGCAGCGGGGTCTCGCTGAGGATCTTGGGGATGGAGGCAGGCACACCGATGA